>DASXLN010000025.1:0-5915 GCA_036496165.1 Gaiellaceae bacterium
GACCCGTCCGCGCTCACGCCTGGAGTCGTGAGCTACCTGCGCGACGACATTCCGAAGGGGGCGGTCGTCTTCGCCGACCTCGAGACGAGCTATCGCATCTCCGGCTACGCGCCCGTGTACGTGTGCAACGCGCCGCCCGCCCACGTCGCCGACACGAAGGCGAACCGGCCGAAGGCGCGCCGCGCCGCGTGGCTGTCGTTCCTGAGGACCGGTGACCTCGCGATTCCGCGCCGGTTCCACGCAGGCTGGCTCGTGCTGCGCGCGCGCGAGCCGGTCGGGCGTGCGAAGAAGCAGGGCGCGCGGGTTGTCTACCGCGACGCGAGCTTCATCGTGTTCAAGCTCTGATCGCCGATCACGTCGAACTCGTACGCGGCGAATCCGGTGTTCCCGCGCGTGTCGATCGCCTGAACTTGAATCGCGTACGACCCGTCGAGCAGGCTGAGGCCGTGCGTGAGCCAGAAGATGTATTTCCCCGGGCGGCCGGGCCGGTTCTGCCGTGTGCCGGGTGCGTAGATCGCGGTGTATTCCTTCGGCTGGTGAAAGCGGCGGAAGTCGACGACCTCGGTCCAGGGCACGACCGGTGTGCCGCCCTCGAGGAGTCGCCAGCGCACGATCTCCGGTGTCAGGAACGCGTTCCGCCATGGGCCGGCGAGCGGCAGCGGCGGGACGTCGACGGCCTCGACGGTCGCCCTCATCCTCCCGCCGCCCGACAGGTCGACGGCGATCGGCCCGGCGACGGGCGCGACCGTGTCGCGGAACGGCGTGAGCGCCCCTCGGCGCAGCGGGTTGACGTATGTGTGCCCGTCGAACTCGGCGAAATGCACGTGGCCAAAGCCCGGACGGACGACTCCGATCTGCTGGCCCGCCTCGACGTACGCGTGCTCGGGCACGGTCGCCTGCACGTGCCAGTAAGAGAACTCGCGCCCGCCCGGCCGGCGAATGGCCACCGCGTCGGAGTAGCGGAAGACTGTGCCGGACTCGACCGCGTAGACCCGCGTCCCGTCCTTGACCGCGATGTCGACCCCGAAGTGGAAGTAGCGGCCGAAGCGCGGGTCGTCGAACCCGCCGCGGATCGCGTGCTGGCGATCGAGCGGCTTCACCGGCCAGTGGTAGGCGCGCGCGAACGCGGGCGCAGTGAGCGCCACGGCGCCTGCCGCAACGAACGCCAACCCTCTGACCACGACCGCTCAGACCGTAGCATCGGGTCGGTGAAACTCCTACTCGTGACGTTGTACTTCCCCCCGGCGGGCGGGGGAGGGGTGCAGCGTCCGCTGAAGTTCGCGAGCCATCTGCCGGCGCTCGGGATCGAGACGCACGTGCTGGCGCCCGACGACCCAAAGTGGCTCCACTCCGACGCCGAGCTGGCGCTTCCGACGCAGGCGTGGGTGCACCGCGCACGCTACGTCGGGCCGCGCGGGCGCCGCCTCGCGGACGAGCTCCACGGCCGCTCCGGCGTCGACCTCGCGCTGCTCCGTGCGTCGACAATCGGGCGACGTCTCCTGCTTCCGGACGAGAACGTCACCTGGAACGCGACCGCGATCCCGAAGGCGATCTCGATCGCGCGAAGCGAGGGCATCGACGTCGTGCTCACGACATCGCCTCCGGGGTCGGTGCACCTCGTCGGCGCCGCAGTGCAGGCGGCGACCGGCGCGAAGTGGGTGGCCGATCTGCGCGACTCGCTCCTCGCACATCCACATCGACGCGCCGACCGGCTCGCCGTGCGCGCGAAGGAGCAGGCGGCGCGAGGGGTCGCGACGCTCGTGGCGAAGCGCGCCGACGCGATCGTCGCCGCCGCGGACGCGATCGCGGCCGAGGCGCGGACGCTCAACCCGCGTGGGCGCGTGGTCACGATCGAGAACGGATGCGACTTCGACGACTTTGCCGGGATCGAGTACGCGCGCACCGACACATTCCGCGTCACACATACGGGCTCGTTCTTCGGCCGGCGCGATCCGAAGCCGTTCCTCCGCGCGCTCGCCGACTCCGGGCTCGACGACGTGCACGTCCGCTTCGTCGGCGACTTCCGTCCCGGCGACCGTGAGTTCATGGAATGGCTCGGCCTCTCCGACCGCGTCGAGCTCGTCGACTACGTGCCGCGCCGGCGCTCGCTCGAGCTTCAGCGCGAGAGCGACGCGCTGCTGCTGCTCATCCCGGAGGCGGGCGGGCGCGGGCGCGGCGTCCTCTCCGGGAAGGTGTTCGAGTACATCGCCGCCGAGCGCCCGATCCTCGCGATCGTCCCGCCTGACGGCGCCGCGGCGAAGCTCATCGCCGACACCGGCGTCGGCGTCGTTGCGGCGCCCGACGACGTCGACGGGATCCGCGCTGCGCTCGTCGAGATGCATGCGCGCTGGCGCGCCGGCGAGCTGGACGGGCCGCCGCTCTCGGCAGAGTGGCGCGAGAAGCTCTCGCGCGCGACGCGTGTCGAGCAGCTCGCCGATCTCCTTCGGAGCCTCGTGTGACCGCGGCGGCCGTTGCGCTTCCGCGCGTCGTCAGCCGGACGCGCGTCACCGATGTCTTCTTCTTCGCGACGTTCTTCGTCGCGACGTTCGAGAAGGTGCACTGGAACATCGCCGGGAACGTCTCGGTCTCGGACATCTTCGCGATTCTGTTCCTCGTGGCGTTCGCGGCGCAGAGCCGCGGCCCGTGGCCTCGCACGGCAGCATGGATCGTCGCCTTCTTCGTCGCGCTCGAGCTCGTCTACCTGCTCGGCTTCTACAACATCCAGACGAAGCAGGCGTATGACCAGTGGGTCAAAGGGATGGTCAAGTACGCCATCCATTGGGTCTTCCTCATTTGCGCTGTCACCTTTCTCGTGCGGCGCGGGCAGCACTTCTACTGGCGTGCGCTCGGTTGGTTCACGGCCGGACTGCTCGCGAACGCCGTTTACGGCGTCCTCCAGCTGCTCTCGGCGCGCGCGGGGCACAACCTCGATCACACCGTGCTTGGGCCGCTCACGGGCGGCGCGAGCTCGATCAACATCTACGGCTCGGTGAACGGCGCCTCGGTGTACCGGCCGAATGCGCTCACCGGCGACCCGAACCACCTCGGGATCATGCTCGACGTCCCGATCCTCGCTCTCACGCCGCTGTACCTTCGTCTCGAACGCGGGCACCGCCTACGCTGGCCGCTCGGGCTCACGCTCGGCTTCCTCCTGCTCGTGCTTCTCGCGACGCTCTCCCGGAGCGGCGCGCTCGGGCTCATCGTCGGACTGCTCATCCTCGCGATTCCGTACCGTCGCTTCCTCTGGTCGCGCGCGCTGCTCGTGCCGCTCGCGCTCGTCGCCCTCGTGCTCGCGTACGTCGCCAACTCGCGCCGGCACTTCTTCTCGGTCGTCATCGCGTCGCGCCTACAGACGGGCGGAAAGTCGACATCGGCGCACTTCGCCGTCTACGACTTCGTCCCGCAGGTGCTGCACACGAACCCGCTGCTCGGGCTCGGGTTGAACACGTTCTCCGTCTACTACGAGTTCGTCACCGGCAAGACGAACTGGGGACCGCACTCGTACTTGGTCGCGCTCGTCGTCGAGACGGGCCTCGTCGGCGCGCTCCTGTTCGTCGTCTTCCTCCGCTACGTCTTTCTGCGCCTGCGCGCCGCGCGCGTGCTCGGCCGCGTGCGCGCCGACCGGCGCGTCCTGCCGCTTGCATGGGGGATGACCGCGGCGCTCGCGGGGACGATGGCGGCGAACTTCTTCTACTTGACGATGCAGTTCTATTACTTCTACGCGTTCGTCGCGCTCGCGCTGGCATTGCCGGTGGTGTTCGCGAAACGTAAGTGAGCGACGAGCTCGTCAACGAGCTCCGGCGGCAGGAGAACGCATGGCGCACTCGGCCGCTCGTGCGCCGGCTGTACCGGGAGTGGCACGAATCGATTCGCGACAGGCTCGCCCGCGTCCCGGGCTCGACGGTCGAGCTCGGCTCGGGCTTTGGTGCCCTGAAGGAGACGATTCCTGACGTCGTTCTCACCGACGTCGAGCGGACCCCTTGGACCGACGTCATCGTCGACGGCGAGGAGCTGCCGTATGCGGACGGGTCAGTGGCGAACCTGGTCCTCGTGGACGTTTTCCACCATCTCGCGCGGCCGAGCGCGTTCCTCGACGAGGCTCGGCGAGTGCTCGCCCCCGGCGGGCGAGTCCTCCTTCTCGATCCGTACTGCTCGCCCGTGTCCACGATCGCGTACAAGCTCTTCCACCGCGAGCGAACCGATCTTGCGGGCGAGGCCTTCGGTGAAGACTCGGGCGTCGCCGCAGGACCGCTCGACTCGAACCAGGCGCGGGCAACGCTCATCTTCTTCCGTCAGCTCGACCGGTTCCGGCGCGGGTGGCCCGAGCTGGCCCTTGTCGAGCGCCACCGGCTCGCGCTCGTGGTCTATCCGCTCTCAGGCGGCTTCGCCGGCACGCCGCTCGTCCCGGACGCGTTGCGCGCGCCGCTCACCGTCGTCGAGCGGGCACTCCAACCCTTGGCGCCTCTGCTCGCGTTCCGCTGCCTCGTCGTGCTCGAGCGAGTTACGTCCCCGGGCCGGACAGCAACCTGACGACACCGAGCCCCATGAACGCGTAGTCGCGGCCGCCCGGAACGGGCGCGGCCTCGTACGGTCCGCTTCCGAGTTGCAGCGGCTGGGGCTTGCCGACGTCGAGGGCCGCGGATCCGACGTATGCGGCGACGTGCTTCCCCTCATCCGTTGCGGCCGGGATTGCGTCCGCCTCATCCGGGATGAAGCGGTACGGATAGTCCGGCGGCGAGAAAACGTACTGGTGGACGAGCCCCCACCAGCGTGCGTCGGCGACGGGCGAGTAGTAGCTCGGGACGAGCGCGACCTGATCGGGGCTCAGCACCCTGTCGGCGAGTGCCGTCGTCGCCCGCGACTGAGCTTCCAACGTCTTCGCTGCATGTGCGGCGCTGCGCATGTGGAGGAACGTCGGGACGAGGACGCCGACGACGAGCACCCAGACGACGACCGGTGCTGCGACCGTCCCGCGGCGGCGGAACAACCACAGTGCGGCCGGCACGGCAAGAATGTAACCGGGGGCGTAGTACCGGTTCTCGCCTAGCCGCACCGTCGCAAGCAGCGTCATGGCCCCGGCGCCGACGAACCAGATGACCGGCAAGGCGTCGCGGCGGAGGATGCCGACGACCGCGGCGACGAGCGAGAGCGCGATGACGATCATCGCCTCGAGCAACGGGAAGGACGTGAACTGCGTGACCGAGAGCTTGAAGGGCGTGATGCCCGCGTTGACGTTGCGCCCGATCAGCGACAGGAATGTCTGGCTCAGGATCCAGGGGCTGTCCTCGCGGACGAGCGCCAGTGGGATTGCCACGCCGATCGCAAATGCTCCCGCCAACCAGAGGTAGAAGGGGTCGAACACCCTGCGCAGGAGGCGATTCCGGACCCACTTGTGCACGAGTGTGGTGATGAGCCAGTAGTCGAAGACGACAAAGGCGATCGCGGCGAGGAGGCCCGAGTCGATCCCGAGGGTGGAGATCGAAATTCGGTGCCAGTTGAGGAGGAAGAACAGGAGGACCCATACCGCGACCGCGATCGCGACGCCGGTGCGGTGCCGCGCGACGAACGACCGGGTCTCGGCCTTGAGGTTCTGCCGCCAGTCCGCGCCCGGATACCCCAGCACGGTCGCGAGGAGGATCATCGGGATGATCGCGACCGCATGGAGCTTCGTCATCAGCGCGAAGCCGGCGATCGCGGCGGCGGCGGCGAATGCGGCCGCGCTTCGTCGTTGCCAGGCGCGGACTACGACGTAGCCGGTCGAGAGCAGGAGGGCGCACAAGAGGACGTCGGGACGGATCTGGATCGTGTCGGTCGTGTCGGGCTGCGCGAGCCAGAGCAGGCCGCCGGCAAGGCCCCACGTCCAGTGGCCGAGGAGCCGGCTTAGCAGGAGGTAGACGAGCATCGCGCCGCCGATG
>DASXLN010000026.1:0-15487 GCA_036496165.1 Gaiellaceae bacterium
CATCTCGCGCTGCAATGTCTTCTGTCTCGACGAGCCCGACCGGCATCCAGGCTTCCGCGCGGGGAACGACCGGACGCTTGCGTTCGCGGAGCGATCGCAAGGGCGCATGATCCCCTTCGTCCGCCTCGACCTGAGCGAGGATCCGATCGGCGAAGCGGAGCGCTGCCTCGACCGCGGCGCGCGCGGCATCAAGCTGCATCCGCGGGCGCAGAAGTTCGTCCTCGACGACGAGCGCCTCGCGCCGGTGTTCGCGGTCGCGGCCGAGCGGCACGTTCCGATCCTCATCCACGGAGGGCGCGGCCTGCCGCCGATCGCCGACAGCCTCCACCGGCTCGTCGAGGCGTACCCCGACGCGCAGCTGATCATCGCGCACGCGGGCATCGCCGATCTGTCGGGGCTCGCGTCCCGCTTCGCCGGCAAGTCCGGCGTCTTCTTCGACACCTCGGTGTGGAGCGCGATCGATCTCCTCGGCTTCTTCCACCTCGTACCGCCGGAGCAGGTCCTGTACGCGTCCGACTATCCGTACGGCTCGCAACCGAACTCGTTGCTCATCGCGCTGCGCACCGCGCGCGCATCCGGCCTGAACGAGCAGCAGGTCGCCGACCTGCTCTCCGGGAACGCGAACCGGATCGCGAACGGCGAGCCGGCGCTCGAGCCGAGCAGGCCGAGGGGGTCGGACACCTTCGCGCAGTCGATGCCGCACGCGCGCATCCACCAGTACCTGTCGATGGCGTTCCCGCTCCTCTTCATCCGCCAGCAGGACTCGTTCGGCGCGCTCGGGCTCGCGCTGAACGCGACCTACGAGCGCAACGGGAACGCAGGCGACCTCGAGCAGATCCGAGAGCTCCTACTCGCCGCGCGCGACCTGTGGCGCACGTTGCCGGAGGCCGAGGACGAGGACGAGGCGCGGCACGTCGCACGGACGACGTCGCGGCTCATCCATCTCGCGGACGTCCTCGCGGTGACGTCGTGAAGCTCGTGGTCAACGGGCAGGAGCACGTCGTCGACGCGCCGGTCGGCACGAGCCTCGCGAGCGTGCTACGCGAGCGGATCGGGCTCACCGGGACGAAGATCGCGTGCAACGAGGGCCACTGCGGCGCGTGCACGGTGATGATCGACGGCGTACCCGTGCTCTCGTGCATCACGCTCGCGCATACGGTCGAGGGCGACGTGACGACGATCGAAGGGCTGCGCGACCATCCGCTCGTGAACGCATTTGTGCAAGCGGACGCGGTGCAATGCGGCTTCTGCACGCCCGGGCAGGTCGTCTCGGCCGCCGCGCTCGTCGCGGCGAACCCGGAGCCGAGCGAGGAGGACATACGGCACGCAATGGCCGGGAACATCTGCCGCTGCGGCACGTATCCGAAGATCGAGGAGGCGATTCTGCATTGGCGCGACTGATCCGCACCGAGAAAGAGGTCGAAGGGAACTTCGAGGAGATCTGGCTCGTCGTCGAGGAGGACCCGCTCGAGCAGTGGCCGGCAGGGCCCCTCGACGTCGTCGGCCGGCCGGCGGTGCGGAAGGACGCGCTCGAGCGCGTGCGCGGCGAGGCGCGGTACACGGCCGACATCCGCCTGCCGGGGATGCTCCACGCCGCGGTCCTGCGCTCGCCGTACGCGCACGCGCGCGTGAAGACCATCGACCTCGCCCCCGCCCTCGAGCTCCCCGGCGTGCGCGCGGCGATCGGGCCCGGAGACGCGCCCGGGCTCGAAGCGGAGGCCGGTTACGCAGGCGCGGCGGTGGCGGCGGTCGCAGCCGAGACATTCGGCCAGGCCCGCGCGGCACTCGAGGCGATCCGGGTCGACTGGGAGGAGCTGGAGGTCGTCGTCGACCCCGAGCAGGCCGTCGAGCGCGGGCTCGTGCACGGCGAGCCGGAGCGGTACGAGCGCGGGGACTTCGACCGCGCCGTCGCGGAGGCCGACGTCGTCGTCGAGGGCACGTACCGGACGCAGGTCGTCCTGCACAACTCCATGGAGACGCACCAGTCGGTGTGCGAGTGGGTCGGCGACCGCCTCGACGTCTACACGTCGACGCAGTACGTCTGGGGCGTCCGCAGCGAGGTGGCGGGCGAGCTCGGCATGCCGGCCGACAAGGTGCGCGTCGTCTGCGAGTACATGGGCGGCGGGTTCGGCTCGAAGAACTCGGCGGGCGAGTACACGTTCGCCGCCGCTGCTCTCAGCCGCGCCACCGGGCGGCCCGTGCGGTGCGCGCTGACGCGCCGCGAGGAGAACGTCGCCGCAGGGAACCGCAACGCGACGATCCAGCGGCTCACGGCTGCAGCGCGAAGCGACGGAACGATCGTCGCGCTCGGCGGGGAGTTCGTCAACGCGCTCGGCTGGGGCGGCTGGTCCGCCTCGACCGAGGGCCCGCTGAAGATGTTGTACGCGTGCGACAACGTCCGCACGACGCGCCACACGGCCAAGATCAACACGCCGCCGATGAAGGCGTTCCGCGCGCCAGGCTTCGTCGAAGGGACGTTCGGGCTCGAATGCATCATCGACGAGCTCGCAGCGAAGCTCGACGTCGATCCGCTCGAGCTACGACGGAAGAACTACGCAAGCTCGAACGACGGGACGCCGTTCTCGTCGAAGAACCTCACGCAGTGCTACGAGCTCGCGCAAAAGCACTGGGACCGCCGGCACGACGTGCGCGCTCGCTCGGACGCGACGTGGAAGCGCGGCGTCGGGATGGCGAGCCAGATCTGGTACGGCGGCGGCGGGCCTCCCTCGTACGCGTGGACGCGCGTCGGCTCCGATGGGCGCATCACCGTCGTCACCGCGATGCAGGACATCGGCACCGGGACGCGGACGGCGATGGCGCAGATCGCGGCCGAGGAGCTGGGCGTACCGCTCGACCGCGTCGAGGTGACGCTCGGCGACACCGCGCGCGGCCCGTACGCGACGCTCTCCGCCGGCTCGTCGACGACGCCCTCGATCGGGCCGGCTGTGCGCGCAGCGGCCGCGGACGCGAGGCGGCAGATCATCGAGATCGCGGCCCAGCGCTACGACCTCGAGGAACGCGTGCTCGAGATTCGCGACGCCCGCATCGTGTCGGCCGACGGCAACCTGTCGGTCGCGCTCGAGGAGTTCCTCGAGATCCTCGGTAGCGCGCAGATCCTCGGCAAGGGCGCGCGCGGCCCGAACCCGACCGGCATGAGCGTGCTCACGTTCGGCGTGCACGTCGTCGAGGCGGCGGTGGACGTCGAGACCGGCGAGGTGCGCGTCGAGCGCGTCGCCGCGATCCACGACGTCGGCCGCATCGTCAACCCGCTCGGCGCCGAGAGCCAGGTCGAGGGCGGGATCATCCAGGGCATCGGACACACGCTGTCGGAGCAGCGGCTGCTGGACGAAGAGACGGGGCGCGTGCTCACGACGTCGCTCGACGCGTATCGCATGCCGACGATCGCCGACGTGCCGGAGATCGTGTGCGAGTTCGTCGACGAGCCGGACGCGCATCTGACGAACCTCGGGTCGAAGGGGCTCGGCGAGCCGCCGATCGTCCCGATCGCGGCCGCGATCGCGAACGCGATCCGCGATGCGACCGGCGCCGACGTGCACGAGCTGCCGGTGACGCGCGAGGAGATGCTGCGCGCACTGCGCGAGGCGGCGAAGAAGGAGCGGCGTGGATCTCCTGCAGCCGTCTAGCCTCGAAGACGTGGACGGCGGCCTCGTCGTCCACGGCGGCACCGAGGTGGTGCCGCTGCTGCGGGACGGGATCCTGCATGCCGACACGCTCGTCGACGTCCGCAACGTCGTCCCGCGAGGCATCTCTGGCGGCGTCATCGGGGCGGGCACCACGCTCGCCGAGCTCGAGGTCGAGCCGCAGATCCCGGCCGCGCTGCGGGAAGCGTGCCGGCTGGCGGCGTCGCCGCAGCTCCGGAACATGAGCTCGCTCGGAGGCAACCTCCTCCAGTCGACGCGCTGCTGGTACTGGCGGCTGAAATATCCGTGCCGGCTGCACGGCGGCGACCGCTGCCACGCAGCCGAGGGCGAGCATCGCGAGCACGCGATCTTCGGCAACGACTTCTGCGCGTCGGCCCATCCGTCCGACGTCGCCGCGGCGCTCCTCGCGCTCGACGCGCGGCTGCGGACGAGCCGGCGCGAGCTGGCCGTGGCGGATCTCTACCGGCTGCCGGACGAGGGCAACCGGCGGACGACGACGCTCGAGCCGGGGGAGCTCATCCTCGAGGTCGAGCTGCCGCAGGTCGAGTCGAGCGCGTACCTGAAGGCGATGGACCGCAAGCGGTGGTCGTTTCCGCAGGTCGGCGTGGCGGTGGCCCGCACCGGCGGCGGGACGCGGATCGCGCTCGCCGGCGTCGCTCCGGTGCCGTGGCTCCTCGCCGGCCCGGAGGAGCTCGACCGGGCGACCCCGCTCGAACGGACCGCCTGGAAGGTCGACGTCGCCCGGGCGCTCGCCGGGCGCGCGCTCGCACAACTGCCCTGACCTGAGATAAGCTCCGCGGCCCACGATGCGGACGAGGCTGTTGATCCTGCTGGGCGTGGCGACGGTTGCGTGCAGCGTCGCAGTCGCAGCCGGCGCCCGAAGCGACCGGGGTGCGCCCCCGAGCGCCCTCCCTCGACTCCCGGCGCTCCCGACCGCGAACCGGCTCGCCTCGAACAGGTGCCCGATCCCGTCGCGGTTCCGGCCGGCCTTCTCGAAAGCGGCGAACGACACCGGCTTCCAGCTGTCGATGCTCGTCGCCGTCGCCCAGGTCGAGTCGCGCTTCGTCCCCAACGCCGTGTCGACGCAGGATGCGCGCGGACTGCTCCAGGTGCTGCCCTCCACCGGGGCGTCGCTGAAGCTGAACGTGAACGACCCCGCGACGAACGTCCTCGCCGGCGCCCGCTACCTGCGGCTGCTCCTCGACCGCTACGACCGCACCGATCTCGCCCTCGCCGCCTACAACGCCGGGCCGACGCGGATCGACCAGGACCACGACGTCCTCGGCCCGATCAGCATGCGCTACGTCGCCAACGTCGAGGCCCGCTGGTCGGCCCTCGCCGGCTGCAGCTGATCCACGCCGTCGTCCTCGCCGCCGGTGCGTCGTCGCGGTACGGGACGACGCCGCCGAAGCAGCAGGCGCTGCTGCCGCGCGTGCTCGCCGCGCTGCGCGCGAGCATGGTCGACGACGTCGTCGTCGTCACCGGCGCGCACGAGATCGAGACATCCGCGCGCGTCGTTCGCTGCCCCGACTGGGAGCGCGGGCCCGGCGCATCGCTCCGCTGCGGGCTCGCGGCGCTGCCGGCCGAGGCGGAGGCCGCAGTCGTCGTCCTCGCCGACGGCCCGCAGCTCGATCCGCGCGCGGTCGACCGCGTCGTCGGCGCGTGGCGATACGACGGCGGCGACGTGTACGCGTGCACGTACGGCGGCGTGCGCCTCCATCCGGTCCTGCTCGCGCGGGGAGCGTGGACCGACGTCCCCGACGAAGGCGCGCGCTCACTCGACGCGCGGCTCGTCGAGTGCGACGATCTGACGCCGCCGGGAGACGTCGATGAGCAGCCTTAGGCCGGTCGCGCGGACGATGGCCCCCGATGGGCGCGAGTGGGAGATCTACGCGTACCGGGAACGGGTCGCGCCGCCGCCCGAGGCACGGTTCCGCGCCGTACGGAGGCTCTTCGCGCCGCGGTTCGGCGACTGGCTCGTCGAGGCGGTGAGCTGGGCGCCGTACGAGGTCCGCCTGCGCTGGGAGATCTCAGAGGATCGGAAAGGGCAGGTGCTCGCGCAAGTGGAGGGACAGCTCGCGCGCGGCGAGCGGCCGATGCCGCGGAACGCGAAGCAGCTGCTCTACTAGTTCAGCGGTATGCGCAGCGCTGCGAGCTTCAGCTTCAGCTCGGCCGGCATCGGCTCGGTGATCGCCGTGCGCACGTAGACGCGCAGGCTCTCCTCGAACCGATACCGCTTGCGACACCACTCGCACTCGTCGAGATGCATCTCCGCCTCGCGCCGCTCCTCGTCACTGAGGATGTGGTCGAGGTACGGCTGCATCATCTCCTCGCAGTGCGCGCAGGGGTCGTCGGTGTGTCCCATCACGAATCCTCCTCAACAACGGATTCGGCGAGCTCGCGCTTCAGGATGCGTCGCCCTCTGTGCAGCCGCGACATCACCGTCCCGATCGGGATGTCGAGAATCTGCGCCGCGTCCTGATAGCTGAAGTCGCCTATGTCGACGAGCACGATCACGTCACGAAAGTCGTGCGGCACCGCCGACAGCGCCGACACGATGTCGTCCTGCGAAAGACGTTCGACCACGCGTTCCTCGTCCGTCGGACCGTTGTCGGACTCGGTGAGCCGGTCGTACAGGAAGTAATCGTTCGCCTCGAGGCCCTGCATCGGCGGCGTGCGCTGTGCGCGACGGCCGCGGTCGATGTTCAGGTTCGTGAGGATGCGCAGGAGCCACGCGCGCAGGTTCGTTCCCGGCTGGTACGAGCGCCAGCTGCGGAATGCACGCGCGTACGTCTCCTGCACGAGCTCCTCGGCGTCCTCTCGCGAGTTCGCGAGGTGCCGCGCGACGCGGTAGACCTGGTCGGAGAGCGCGAGGGCTTCCTCCTCGAAGCGCACGCGATCGCGCGCATCCGTCGCAAGCCTGGTGGCGTCGGGACGGGTTTCTGCCATTGCATTCACCCTAACGAGAACGCCCGATGGGCGCTCAGGATTCCCGGAAACCGGCCTTGCCGAGCGCAGCGACGATGGCGTCGCGGCTCGTCTGCTCGTCGTCCCAGGCGAGCGTGACCTGCCCCATGAGGTTCGCGTTCGCGGCTTCGAGGCCGCTGTGGCCCGTCAATGCGGCGGCGAGCCGGGCGACGCAGCGTTCGCAGCGGATGCCGCTCACCTGCAGCGTCTCGGTCTGCGTCGCCACGATTTCAGCCTAGCGTCCTCGCGACGAGGTCCGCCGCCGCCGCGGCCGCCCCGACCTCGAGCTGGCGCAGCGCCTCCGGCTCGGGCGGATCGGTCCCGAGCAGCTCCGCGGCGAGGTCGCGCGCGCGGACGACGCTCGCGCCGTCGGGATGGATGAGATCGGCCTCGAGCCCGTACCGCGCCGCCGCCCATCGGTTCTGCAGGTAGTCGCCCCGCCGCGGCTCCGCGGCGGGGGCCGACGCGACGAGCGAGACGATCGTGTCGGCGAGGAGCTTCGTCCGTCTGAGTGACGTCGGCTGGTCGGCGATGCGGACCTCGAGCGTGCCGAAGGCCGGGTGCGGACGCACGTCCCACCAGATGCGCGTGTACTCCTCCATCACGCCGAGGCGCACGAGGCGCTCGACCCATTCCTCCCAGGCGGCGTACGAGCCGAACTCCGGTGGAGCGCCGCCGCGCGGCAGTTCTGCGAGCACGGTGGCACGATTCGAGAGCATCCCGGTGTCGACGCCTGCGACGAACGGCGAGTTCGCCGACAGCGCGAGCACGACGGGAAGCCATGGCAGCACCGCCTCGAATCGTTCATAGCACGCATCGGCGCTCTCCATGCCGATGTGGACGTGCAGACCGTTCACGCCCTGCCGGCGTGCGGCGTACCCGACCTCGCGCAGCATCGCGAGATACCGCTCCTCCTGCACGACCGGAAGCGACTCGAACGTCGCAGTCGGATGCGCGCCCGCGCCGGCGAGGACGAGACCGTGCGCCTGCGCGATCTCCGCCGCCGCCGTTCGGAGGCGGCGCAGCGAGTCGACCGCGCCGGCAACGTCCGCGCAGATGCCGGTGTTCATCTCGACGACGGACGCGTGCAACTCCGTCTTGAGACGGCCGGGGAGATCGAGGAGCTCCGACTCGCGCACGAGGATGTCGACGGCGCCGACGGGTGCGAGCGTCTCGGCGTCGAGGATCATCAGCTCCTCCTCGATCCCGACGCTCAAGCGCGCCGACTCGCCGAAGTGCGACTCGAGCACGAGGGCTACTTGCCGCGGATGCCGTGGACGGGGCGGCCCGCCGCTTCCCACGCGTAGTACGACGCGCTCGGCCCGTATTCCGGCTCGTACGTGACGACACGCGGATTGCGGCCGACCTCTTTCGCACGGCCGGCGTGGCGAAGAAGGTTCGGATCGTCCCGCTCCTGCCAGACGAGCACGAGATGCGCGGCCGTCATGAACGTCGCGACGAACGTGCAGCCCGGAGCGGGACACGGAAACGGATCGGTGCTGACGCAGTACCAGCCGGCGTGGTCGCCCTCTTCGTCGCCGGTCCAGAGCTCCTCGTCCTCCAGCGGCTCGGTCTCCCCAACCAGCTCAATGCGGCCAAGCCGCATCTCCTCCCGCTCCACGGCGCCAGGGTAGCGACGGCACGCAAAGAGTCGGGGGCCCCGGGCAGGCGGTCGGGGCCCCCGTCTCCGTACCTCTCTTGTCTACCAATGCGCGGATTAAGCCGCGGTTAACTCGAAACGTCAGGCCGGAAGGCTGCCGGTGCCCGACGCGCCCTTGAGCGCCTTCGCGCTCGCTTCCGCGGCATGGAGGACAAACGCCTGCTGCGCCGCTCCCGAGACGCCGCTCACGGAGTAGCTGTACACCCCGGAGAGCACGTTCCCGCGCCGCTGGTACACCGCGTAGCGGATCGCGCTGACGGGCTTGCCCTTGATCTTGCCGGAGACGACGATGCGGAGCGCGAGCGCGCCGGTGAGGAGCTTCGAGTCGGAGATTCGCGTGATCGTGTAGGTCAGCGGGGGCTGCCCCTCGAACGCGATCGGCTTGTGCGGACATGTCTGCGCATGCTGCGCGATTTCGCGCATCGCCTGCGCGGCGCCGCCGGTCTTGTACGTCACGACCTCGTTCGAGAGCGCGAGGCGCGCGTTCTGCTTGAGGTAGTCGACCTGGAGCCGGTCGACGCGGAGCCGCTCGCTCGAGTAGTTGCTCGTTCCGCAGAGATCGAGGGTCCGCTGGGCCGTGCCCTTCCCGTCGTTGCGGTGCAGGAGGACGTACCCGGTGCCGACGGCAGTCGGCTTGAGGACGAGCTTCGCCAGGTTCGGCTGGACTGCGGCGGCGATCGCGAGAACTGCCACGAACATGCCCACAGAGTACCCCGGCTCCGTCTCTGCAGTCGTCCCGTTTATCTCGTGCCCTGGACGGGAGAAGACCGTTCGTGAAGCTCGGCGAGACGATCGCGTCGTGGCCGGTGCTCCGGCAGTTCCGCGAGGGCGACCTCCTCGGCCTGGGGCAGTCGGTCCAGTCGCGGCGCTCGAAGACGCTGAAGCCGCGCATCGACGAGGCCGACCACGTCGTCCAGTCGATCTGCCCCTACTGCGCAGTCGGCTGCGGCCAGCTCGTCTACGTGAAGGACGGCGAGGTCACGCACATCGAGGGCGATCCCGCGAGCCCGATCTCACGCGGCCGTCTCTGCCCGAAGGGACAGGCGTCGAAGAGCTACGTCCAATCGCCGCTGCGCGAATACACTGTCAAATACCGGCGTCCGTACGCGACGACGTGGGAGGAGCTCGACCTCGAGACGGCGATGGACATGATCGCCGACCGCGTCGTCGAGACGCGCGCGGCGCACTGGCAGCAGGCGACCGACAAGGGCGATCCCGCGAACCGCACGCTCGCGATCGCGAACCTCGGCGGCGCGACGCTGGACAACGAGGAGAACTACCTCATCAAGAAGCTGTGCGTCGGCCTCGGCATCGTCCAGGTCGAGAACCAAGCACGCATATGACACAGCTCCACGGTCCCCAGTCTGGGGACCTCGTTCGGACGAGGCGGCGCGACGGACTTCCAGCAGGACCTGCAGAACTCCGACTGCATCGTGATCATGGGCTCGAACTTCGCCGAGAACCATCCGGTCGGGTTCCAGTGGGTGATGGAGGCGCGCGAGCGTGGAGCGACCGTCATCCACATCGATCCGCGGTTCACGCGGACGAGCGCGATGGCGACGAAGTGGGTCGGCCTCCGCGCCGGCAGCGACATCGCGTTCCTCGGCGGCGTCGTCAACTACATCCTCCAGAACGACCTCCACTTCGAGGAGTACGTCAAGCACTACACGAACGCGCCGGTGATCATCGATGACACCTTCGCCGACACCGAGGAGCTCGACGGCCTCTTCTCCGGATGGGACCCGGAGAAGAGCGCGTACGACACGACGATGTGGAAGTACGAGGGGATGGAGATGCACGGCGCGGCCGGGAACCGCGAGGAGGGCTTCGGCCCACACGGTCATCAGGCGGGGCACGGCGGCGCCGGCGGAGGACTGCAACACGGTGAGCCGCCGTCGGAGGATCCTGCGCTGACACACCCGCGCTGCGTCTTCCAGATCCTCAAGCGCCACTACCAGCGGTACACGCCGGAGTGGGTCGCGGAGACGTGCGGATGCAGCGTCGACGACTTCATCTACGTCTGCGAGGAGCTCGTGCGCAACTCCGGGCGCGAGCGCACGAGCGCGTTCGCGTACGCCGTCGGGTGGACGCAGCACACCGTCGGCGTCCAGTACATCCGGACCGCCGCCATCATCCAGCAGCTGCTCGGGAACATGGGGCGCCCCGGCGGCGGCATCCTCGCGCTGCGCGGCCACGCGTCGATCCAGGGATCGACCGACATCCCGACGCTGTTCGACATCCTCCCCGGCTATCTGTCGATGCCGCACGCCGAGACGTACGGCGACTTCGACGACTTCATGCAGGCGAACACGTCGCCGACCGGATGGTGGGGGCATTTCAAGGCGTACTGGATCAGCTTGATGAAGGCGTACTTCGGCGAGAACGCGACCGAGGACAACGACTGGCTCTTCAAGAAGCTGCCGCGCATCGACAAGGACAACTCGGCGTACTGGACGCTCGAGCAGATGATCGAGGGGAAGGTGAAGGGCTACATCGTCGCCGGCGAGAACCCCGCGGTCGGCAATGCGAACGGGAAGGCGCACCGGCTCGCGCTCGCGAAGCTCGACTGGCTCGTCGTGCGCGACCTCGTCGAGATCGAGACTGCGTCGTTCTGGTACGACAGCCCAGAGATCGAGACCGGCGAGCTGACGACGGAGCAGATCCCGACCGAGGTCTTCTTCCTTCCGGCCGCAGCGCACACCGAGAAGGACGGCTCCTTCACGAACACGCAGCGCCTGCTCCAGTGGCATTGGCAGGCGACGGAGCCGAAGGACGACTGCCGCTCCGACCTGTGGTTCTACTTCCACCTCGGGCGGCGCATCAAGCAGAAGCTCGCCGAGTCGAAGGACGAGCGCGACGCGCTGGTCAACTCGCTGCGGTGGGAGTATCCGACCCACTCTCAGATCCAGGAGCCGGACGCCGAGGCCGTGCTCGCGGAGATCAGCGGCTGGGAGATCCCGACCGGCAAGCATCTGTCTGCGTACAAGGAGCTGAAGGACGACGGCTCGACCGTCTGCGGCTGCTGGATTTATTGCGGCGTCTACGCCGACGGGATCAACCAGGCCGCGCGGAAGAAGCCGCACTGGGAGCAGACCTACGTCGCGCCCGAGTGGGCGTGGGCGTGGCCGGCGAACCGGCGGATCCTCTACAACCGGGCCTCAGCCGATCCCGAGGGAAAGCCGTGGTCGGAGCGCAAGAAGTTCATCTGGTGGGACGGCACGAAGTGGACGGGCGAGGACGTCCCTGATTTCGAGGACACGAAGGCGCCCGACTACAGGCCTCCCGACGGCGCGAAGGCCGAGCAGGCGATCGCGGGCGACCACCCGTTCATCATGCAAGCCGACGGCCGCAGCTGGCTCTACGTCCCGCAGGGGCTCGAGGACGGGCCGCTCCCGGCGCACTACGAGCCGCACGAGTCGCCGTTCGACAACACGTTGTACTCGCAGCGCGCGAACCCGGCGCGCCAGCAGCACAAGAACGCCTCCTGGGATCCGTACAACCCCGTCGACGGCGAGGGCGGAGCCGACGTGTACCCGCACGTCTTCACGACGTACCGGCTCACCGAGCACCACACCGCGGGCGGCATGTCGCGCTCCGTCCCCTATCTCGCCGAGCTCCAGCCGGCGATGTTCTGCGAAGTGTCGCCGGAGCTCGCCGCCGAGGCCGGGCTCGAGCACGGCGGCTGGGCGACGATCTACACGGCACGCGCCGCGATCGAGGCGCGCGTGCTCGTCACGCGGCGGATGAAGCCGCTCGTCGTCAACGGGCGGACGACCCACCAGATCGGCCTCCCGTATCACTGGGGAACGCGGATGCTGACGAGCGGCGACAGCGCCAACGATCTCATGCACGCCGCCCTCGACCCGAACGTCCACATCATGGAGACGAAGGCGGCGACGTGCGGCATTCGGCCCGGGCGGCGGCCGCGCGGCAAGGCACTCGCCGACTTCGTCGCAGAGATGCGCGAGCAGGCGCATTCGCGCCGTTCGCAGGAGCAGCGCGTGGAGCCCGGGGAAGTGCGTAAGACGTGACGACAGTCGAGCAAGAACGAGTCGGCTTCTTCACCGACACGTCGATCTGCATCGGCTGCAAGGCCTGCGAGGTCGCGTGCAAGGAGTGGAACCTCGTTCCCCAGGACGGGCAGACCTGGACGGGGCAGTCGTACGACAACACCGGCGAGCTGAATGCGAACAGCTGGCGGCACGTCGCGTTCATCGAGCAGGAGAAGCCGCTGCGGACGAACGGCGACGGCGGCGTCGGCTTGCGTTGGCTGATGGAGTCGGACGTCTGCAAACACTGCACGCACGCTGCCTGCCTCGACGTGTGCCCGACGGGATCGCTCTTCCGCACCGAGTACGGCACCGTCGTCGTGCAACAGGACATCTGCAACGGCTGCGGGTACTGCGTGCCCGCGTGCCCGTTCGGCGTCCTCGACAAGCGTCACCTCGCCCCCGCGCCGGACCTTCCCGCATTCGCAAAGGAAGACGGGCGCGTCTGGAAGTGCACGCTCTGCTACGACCGGCTGAAAGGCGGCCACGAGCCGGCGTGCGCGAAGGCGTGCCCGACCAAGTCGATCCAGTTCGGACCGCTCGACGAGCTGCGGCAGCGGGCGGACGAGCGGCTCGCGAAGCTCGAGCACGAGGGCTGGAACGGCGCCCAGCTGTACGGGCGCGATCCGGACGACGGCGTCGGCGGCTTCGGCGCCTTCTTCCTCCTGCTCGACGAGCCCGAGATCTACGGCTTCCCGCCCGACCCGGTCGTCTCGACGAAGCACCTGCCGCAGATGTACCGCTCGATGGCGGCGGCGGCTGCGGCCGTTGTCGTCGGCGTCGCGGCGGCGTTCGTCGGAGGCCGCTCGTGACCTCGTACTACGGCCGCCCGGTCGTGAAGGAGCCGACGTGGACGTGGGAGATCCCGACGTACTTCTTCACCGGCGGGCTCGCGGGTGCCTCGTCGGTGCTCTCGCTCGGCGCGAAGATCGCGCGAAACGAGAAGCTCTCGAAGACGGCGCTCTACATCGGCGCAGCTGCGGACGCGGTGTCGCCGGCGCTGCTCGTCTCCGACCTCGGCCGGCCCGAGCGGTTTCACCACATGCTCCGCGTCGTGAAGGTGACCTCGCCGATGAACATCGGCGCGTGGGTGCTGCTCGTGAGCGGCGGTGCGTCGAACACGGCCGCTGCCCTCGAGCTGCTCGGCCGGTTGAGACCGGTGAAGCTCGCGGCGGAGGCGGTGGCGGCGCTCGCCGGCCCTCCCCTCGCGACGTACACGGGCGTCCTCGTCGCCGACACGGCGATCCCCGTGTGGCACGAGGGTCGGCGCGAGCTGCCGTGGATCTTCGGCGCGAGCGCGGCGGCAAGTGCCGGGGCGGCAGCGTGCATGTTCGTCGCGCCGGCGGAAGCGGGCCCCGCACGGCGGCTCGCGGTCGGCGCGGTCGCCGCCGAGGGCGCGCTCATGCAGACCATGGAGCTCCGGCTCGGGAAGATCGGCGAGGTGTATCGCAAGGGCGCGGCCGGGAAGCTCTCGCTCGCGGCGAAGGCGCTCGCCGGCACGGGCGCGCTCGTCCTCGCCCGCCGCGGCGCGAAGAGCCGGAGATCCGCGGTCCTCGGGGGCGCGCTCGTCTGCGCGGGCGAGCTGTGCATGCGGTGGACGGTGTACAAGGCCGGCTTCCAGTCGGCGCGCGACCCGCAGTACACGATCGAGCCGCAGCGCGCGCGTTTGCGGACGTGAACGGCGGAAAATTCTTCGTCGTCAACGACAAGGGGGTCCGCATGAAGCTCGACTCGTTGGAGGACGTGCTCGTCCATCAGTTGAACGACCTGTACAGCGCCGAGGACCAGCTGGTCGAGGCGCTCCCGAAGATGGCGGACGCGGCGTCGAACTCGGAGTTGAAGCAGGCGTTCCAGCACCATCTCGAGGAGACCCGCGACCATCGCGATCGCATCCAGGAGATCTTCGGCCAGCTCGGCCGGCGCCGGACCGGCGAAGAGTGCAAGGCGATGAAGGGGCTCATCGCAGAAGGCGAGGAAGTGATCAAGGCGATGGGCGACCCGACTGCGAAGGACGCGGCGCTCATCGGCGCCGCGCAGCGCGTCGAGCACTACGAGATCGCTGCCTACGGCACCGCGCGGACGCTCGCGGGCGAGCTCGATCTCGGCGACGCGAAGGACCTGCTCGACCAGACCCTCGACGAGGAGTCGAACGCCGACAAGCTGCTGACGAAGATCGCGACCGGCGGGATGCTCAAGGCGGGGATCAATCAGAAGGCGACGTAGCGGTCGCCGCCGGGCGGCGATCCGCTCTCCTCGTGCGGCTCCCGCGCATCCGGGTTCGGGCGCGGGGGCTGCACGTGGAGGATCTCCTCCACCACCTCGTCGAGGCTCTCGTACTCGCGCTCGGGCAGTGAGCCGAGGCGGCCGACGACGAAGGGCGTCGCGCCTTCCGCGACGGCGTACGCGACGAGGTCGCGCGGCTGCGCCGGCAGGTCCACGCCGACGAGGGTCGTCTTCAACACGGCGGCGTCCTGCGTGTCCACGCATGCGCTGTTTCCCGACGCTCTCCGCGGAAACGCAAACGTCATGACCGAGCTTGGATTCGCACTCTCGTCCGAGGACCATCCGCCCAACGAGCTCGTTCGCCAGGCGGCTCTTGCCGAGCGCGCGGGATTCACGTTCTGCCTCGTCTCCGACCACTTCCACCCGTGGGTCGACGCGCAGGGGCACAGCCCGTTTGTGTGGTCGACGCTCGGTGGCATCGCGCAGGCGACCGACAGGATCCGCGTCGGCACCGGTGTCACGTGCCCCCTCATCCGCCAGCACCCGGGCCTCGTCGCGCAGGCCGCGGCGACGGTGGCGACGATGATGCCGGGGCGCTTCTTCCTCGGCGTCGGCACCGGCGAGAACCTCAACGAGCACGTCTTCGGCGCGAGATGGCCGCTCCCCGACGAACGGCTCGAGATGCTCGAGGAGGCCGTCGAGGTGATGCGGCTCCTGTGGCAAGGAGGCGAGCAGACGCATCGCGGAAAGCACTACGCCGTCGACCATGCCCGCATCTACACGTTGCCCGAGTCGCCGGTCGAGGTGTACGTCGCCGGCTCGAAGCCGAACGCAGCGAAGCTCGCGAAGCGCATCGGCGACGGCTTCATCGCCACCGCCCCCGACGACGACCTCGTGAAGACGTTCGGAAACGGCAAGCCGCGGCT
>DASXLN010000027.1:0-4728 GCA_036496165.1 Gaiellaceae bacterium
TCCCGAGCTCGCGCTGGCGCTCGCCGCCGGCGAGCGCCCGGAGCCGCGGCTGGGCGAGTACCGCGAAGGCCTGTACATGACTCGTTTCTTCTCCGAGCTCGTCCTGTCGGCCGGGAGCGGCGGTACCTTGGAGCCGTTCGCGGAAGAGCTCCCAGAGCCGGTCGCCGAACCCTAGGGGTCTTGGTCGTTCTCGCCCTCGCCGGCTGCGGCGGGGCGATGCATCACGCTTCGGCGCCGCCGGCGCCGAAGCACGTCCGGCATCTCGCGACGTTGCGACCGGCGAAGCTCGTCGTCACCGTCGTCGACGGCAACCGGAACACGCGAGTGCGCGGCGCGACCGTGCGCCTGTCGCACCGCGCCGCTCGCACGAATGCGCGCGGCGAGGCCACGATCCGCGTGCCCGGCCGCAAGAGCATGTACGTGACCGTCGGCGCGCCCGGCTATGGGACGCGCACGCTCTTCGAGCCGTTCTCCGGACACCGGCTCGTCACCGTGCGCATCTACCGGCCGCGGCTGCAGTGGCGGATGTACGGCGCGACGCCGGGACGCTCGCAGGCGCAGGTCCACATCCATCTGCGGCCGCCGTTCAAGACGGTGTGGTACGTGCCGCTCGGCGGGCTCGTCGAGTTTCCCGCCGTCGTCGACGACGGCGTCGCCTACGTCGGGAATCGCAGCGGCACCGTGTACGCGATCTCGATGCGCCGCGGACGCGTGCTGTGGCGGCATCGCACGAACGCGACGATGGCGTCGTCGCTCGCCGTCTTCGGAACCGAGCTCGTTCACCATTCGATGAACGGCCGCGTCTCGCTGCTCGACCGCGCCGACGGCTCGGTGCGCTGGAGCTATTCCGTCGGATCGCCGATCGAGTCGTCGCCAATCGTGCGTGGCGGGGTCGACTATTTCGGGACGTGGGACGGACGCGTGATCGCGCTCGACCTGCGCAGGCATCGCGTCCGGTGGACGCGCCGGCTCGGGGAGAAGATCACGGCGAGCGCGTCTTTCGCCGGCGGCAGGCTCTTCATCGGCGACTACGGCGGCAGGATCTGGGCGCTGTCGCCTCGCACCGGGGCCACCCGGTGGGTTCGGAGCGTGAACGGCCGGGTCTACGGGACGTCGGCAGTCGCGCAGGGGCGCGTGTTCGTGCCGTCGTCCACCGGCGGCTCGCTGACTGCGTTCTCGACCGGCGGCCGCTACCTCTGGCGCATCGACACGGGGTCGTACGTCTACTCGTCACCCGCCGTCTGGAGCGGGCGCGTGTTCTTCGGCTCGTACAACGGCGTCTTCTACGCCGTCTCGGCCGCGAGCGGGCGCACCCTGTGGCGCGTCGGCGCCGGCGGGCCGATCTCCGGCGCGGCTGTCGTCGTCGGCGGCGTCGCCTACGCCGGGAGCTTCGCCGGGCGGATTGTCGGGGTCTCTGCCAAGAGCGGCCACGTCGTCCTCAACTTTCGGCACGGTCATTACGTCCCAGTATCGGGGGACGGAATGCACCTGTTGCTGCACGGATACTCGAGCCTGTACGCCGTCGAGCCCGTCCGCTCGCTGAAATGAAGCGGGCGGCGGCGGCCGCTGCGGCGTCATTCCTGTTCGTGGCACCGGCGGCCTCGGCGCGCTCGGAGACGAGCGCGACGCTGCTCCGACGCGGCATAACGCACGCGGTGTCGATGCACTGGGTGAAGCCCGGCGACGCCGCGCACTACCGTCGTGACGTCAACCGTGCCCTGTGGGACGAGCGGCGGCTGCCGAAGCTCCGCGGTCTGGTGATCGCGGCGCAGCTGGCGCAGCTGTCGGCGCTCTGGGACTCATACGTGTCCCCGCGTGCGCTCGCGCTCTTCACGCAGCTGGAGGAGAACCTCTCGTATTTCGAGACGCACAGGATTCCCGCGAAGCGCGTCGATGTCACCGACGCCGAGGGCGTCGTCTATCGCTGGTTCCCGTACAAGGGACTCGAGTTCCATCCGCTCGCGAGCTTCTCGGCGCTCGACAACGCCGCCGCCCGGCATGACGTCGAGCAGACGCAGGCGCTCGCAGATGCGCTCCTCGCGCGCGCGGTCCCGCGCGGCCGCCGGCTGATCTGGGAGTACGCGTTCCCGTACGGTGCCGGGCGCCCGCCGTGGGCCTCGGGCATGGCGGAGGCGCTCGCCGCGCAGGCGCTCGCACGTGCGGGCGCGCTGCTCGGCGACTCGCGGCTGACGAACGCCGCCCATCGCGCCTTCAACGCGGTGCCGGACCTGATCTTCTTCACGTCCGCGGGGCCGTGGATCCGCCTGTACGGCTTCGACCACGAGATCATCCTCAACGCGCAGCTGCAGACGATCGTGTCGCTCACGGAGTACGGGAGCACGACCGGGGACCCACGAGGAGCCGCACTCGCGCAGCGTCTCGCCGTGGCCGCGAAGACGTTCTTCCACCGCTTCGACACCGGAGACTGGTCGCTGTACTCGCTCGGCGGCGCACATGCGTCGATCGGCTACGAGCAGTACGTCACCGACCTGCTCGCGCGGCTCTCCGGGCAGACGCACGACTCGTTCTGGACGGACGCAGCGGATCGCTTCCGGCACTACCTCGGGCCGCCGCAGATCGTCGAGGGCACGCCGCCCCCGACGCTCTACCCGCAGCCCCAGGACGGCTGGCTCGACACCGCATCGATCCCGATCACGCTCTCGCAGCGGGCGTCGGTGACCGTCGCGATCGGGGGCAAGGTGCTGACCTACCGGCTTGGTCGGGGTACGCACGTGCTCACGTGGGCTCCGCCGCCGACGCTTGCGCCGGGCACGTATCCGGTGACGGTCTCGGCGATCAGCTACGTGGGCCTGCGTGCACGCGTGCAGCTCGCCCCCGTCGTCGTCGCGTGGGACACCGCTCCGCCGCAGGACTTCCAGGCGCAGCTCGCAGGGACGGCGCTGACGTGGCAGGCGGACGACCCCGGCACGCCGTCGATCCACCTCGTCCTGCAGCTCGTCGACCCGACGGGCGCGAACGCGCCGCAGACGGTCGACCTCGGACAGCAGCCTCTGGCGGGTACGACGGATATCGCTGTGCCACCGGGGACGTGGGATGGGACCCTGCAGGCGACGAACAGCGCGGCGCAGACCGCGTCGCTCGACCTCGGGACTGTGACGGCGCCCGGCTAGCCTCTCCGCGTGCGCCGCCTGGTGATCGTCCTCGCCGCCGTCGCGGTCCTCGCGGGCGGCGCGCTCGCGGCATACGCCGTCCACCGCCTGCACCAGTCGGCCGACGAGCGCGGGTCGACGACGACCGAGTTTGTCACGACGCAGGCGCCGGAGGCCGCGCCGCCGCCGGCCGTGCCCTGGCCGACGTACGGGCTCGACCCCGACCGGACGCGCTCCGTGCAGCTCGCGCTGCGGCCGCCGTTCCGCACGATCTGGAAATACCAGGCGGGAAGCCTCGTCGAGTTCCCGCCGTCGATCGGCTACCGGCGGCTCTTCTTCGCGACGAACAAGGGGACGTTCGCCGCGATCAGCGAGAAGACGGGCAAGTACGCATGGAAGTACCGCGCGCACCGGTGCGTCGCGGCGTCGCCCGCGATCGGCCCCCACGCGCACGGCACGGTGTACGAAGCGTTCCTCAACCGCCCGCCGTGCAACGCGCAGAACGGCGGCCACGGCGTCGACGGCGAGGTGATCGCATTCTCCGTCGGGCACGGGAAGATCCACTGGCGCCACGTCATCGGCCCGTCGGAGAGCTCCCCGTTGCTCGTCGGCAAGCGGCTCTACGTCGGCGACTGGAACGGCGACGTCTGGGCGTTCGACTCGAACAACGGCCGCGTCGTCTGGCATCGGCACGTCGCGAAGGCTGCGATCAAGGGCGCGCTCGCGTTCGCCGGCGGCAGGCTCTTCGTTGGCGCGTACGACGGCCACGTCTACTGCATCGGGGCGAAGACCGGGCACGTGATCTGGAAGGGGTCGGCGCAGCCGCGGCTCTTCGGCGGCTCCGACTTCTACTCGACGCCCGCGGTCGCGTACGGCCGCGTGTTCATCGGCTCGACCGACGGCAAGGTGTACGCCTTCGGCGCGACAAGCGGGCACCGACTGTGGTCGCACGGGACGGGCGGCTACGTGTACGCGTCGCCGGCGATCTGGCGGCAGCGCGTCCTCATCGGCTCGTACAGCGGGAAGTTCGCGGCGTACGACGCAGGCACCGGTGAGCCCCGCTGGACGTTCCACGCCGCCGGTCCGATCTCGGGGTCCGCCGCCGTCGTCGGCAACGTCGTCTACTTCGCGACGCTGCACGAGAAGCATCTGAAGAACGGCCGCACGTACGCGCTCGACGCGCGCACCGGAAGGGAGCTGTGGAGCTTCCCCGACGGCAAGTACACGCCCGTCGTCGCCGCGCGCGGCATGCTGTTCCTCATCGGCTACGGCGTCGTCTATGGGATGGTGGAGAAGCAGTGAGGTACGTCGTCACCGGCGCCGCGGGGTTCATCGGTTCGCATCTGAGCGAGGGGCTGCTCGCGCGCGGGGACGAAGTCGTCGCCGTCGACTGCTTCACCGACTACTACGACGTGCGGGAGAAGGAGGAGAACGCGCGCGGCGTCGACGTGCTGCGCATCGACCTCGCGGACGACGACCTCGACCTGGACGGCGTCGACGGCGTCTTCCACCTCGCGGGACAGCCGGGCGTCCGCAGCTTCGGCGAGGCGTTCCCGCTCTATCTCCGGCGCAACGTCCTCGCGACGCAACGCGTGCTCCAGTCGGCGGCCGAGGCAGG
>DASXLN010000028.1:0-4776 GCA_036496165.1 Gaiellaceae bacterium
GATCACGGATCCGGGGGCCGAGGACGTGATCAACGGCCAGAACCTCGGAGGCTGGTACGACTACGCCGCCTACGAGAACGGCGACAAGTGCGCGTGGGTCGGCTACACCGAGGGCCTCGCGTCGCCGAGCGTCGTGCCGGGTGGAGTGAACGCCATCACCGGCAACGACGGCAAGCAGTACGCGGTGCAGTCCCTCTGGAGCAACAACTCGGCCGCGGGCGCCGGCTACGGCGCCGGCGCGGGCGACGACCTGCCCACCGGCTGATCGACGAAGACGTGTGGGGCCTGCGCTTGCAGGCCCCACACTCGTCTCGGCTAGGAGTGGATCTTCGTGATGGCGTGCTCGCCGACGGAGAGCACGGACCTGGGCAGCGGCGCGAACAGGAGCTTCGGGCCGAACTTCTGCCCCTTCGTCAGCGCCCAGAAGATGGTCTTCTTCAGCTCCGGCGCCTTCGACGTCTGGAGCGGGACGATGACGTAGGTGAACGTCGAGATCGGATACGCGTTCGCGAACTTCTTCGGTGGGTTCACGATCGACAGCGAGTTGTCGGGCGACGGCTTCTGGTCGCTCGACGCCGCCGACAGGATGCCGCGCAGCCCCGGCGTCGTGAACTTGCCGGACCGGTTCTGCACCGAGAAGTACTTCAGATGGTTCTTCAACGCGTACGCGACGTCGACGTAGCCGATCGAGCCCGGCGTCTGCGAGACCTGCGCGGCTACGCCGGAGCTGCCCTTGCCGGAGGTGCCGTTCGGCCAGTTGACGGCGACGCCGTCACCGAACTTCGACTTCCACGCCGGGCTGACGCTCGAGAGGTAGTCGGTGAAGTTGAACGTCGTGCCCGAGTTGTCCGAGCGGTGCACCGTCGTGATCGTCGTCGACGGCAGGCTCACGCCGGGGTTCATCTTCTTCAGGGCCGGGTCGTCCCACTTCGTGATCTGGCCGCTGAAGATCTTCGCCAGCGTCGCACCGTTGATGTGCAGGAGGTTCTTGACTCCCGGCACGTTGTAGATCACCGACGTGGCCGACAGCGCCCACGGGATCTGCTCGCACCCGTTGCAGGCCTTGAACTGGTCGGCCGACAGCGGCGCATCGCTCGCGCCGAAGTCGACCTGCCGGGTCGAGATCGCCTGGATCCCGCCGCCGGAGCCGATCGGGTTGTAGTTGACCGTGTAGCCGAACGCCGAGCCGATCGCCGGCGCCCACTCGGAGACGAGCGGTGCGACGAACGTGCTGCCGGCGCCGGTGAGGACCGTGTCCTTCGACCGCGCCGTCGCGGACCCGGACACGAGCGCGGCGACCGCCGCAACCGCGATGATCGCGGTGACTCTCTTGTACATCGGAATTGACCCCCTCTTTTATCGCTCGTAAATCATGTAGCACCGGCGGCCGGGTCTCGAACCTCCAGATGCAGACACATGTGGAGACGGTCCGGTGACGGTTTCGTGACCGCCACAGTCCTCCACCCCTTCACAGCGGAGACGGCCCTTCTGCTCGTCGCCATCGGCTTCGGCGTCGGCACGTTCGGGACGCTCGTCGGCGCCGGCGGCGGCTTCATCCTCACGCCGATCCTCCTCCTGCTCTACCCGCACGACTCGCCGCGGACGATCACGGCGATCAGCCTCGCCGTCGTCTTCTTCAACGCAGCGAGCGGCTCGACCGCGTATGCGCGCCAGCGCCGGATCGACTACCGCAGCGGCACCGTGTTCGCGCTCGCGACGCTGCCCGGCGCGGTCGGCGGCGCCTTCCTCGTCGGCCACGTCTCCCGGCACGCGTTCAACGGGATCATGGGCGGCGTCCTCGCGCTCCTCGCCGTGTGGCTCCTCGCAGGCGAGCGCTGGCCGCTGCCGAAGCCGGCCGACCCGCTGCGGCGCGGCGCGCTCTACAGCCTCGGCGTCGGATTCATCTCGAGCTTCCTCGGCATCGGCGGCGGCGTCATCCACGTGCCGCTACTCGTCCGTGCGCTCGGCTTCCCCATGCACCTCGCGACGGCGACGTCGCACTTCGTCCTCGCCGTGATGGCCGGCGCAGGGACGATCACGCACATCGCGCTCGGGAGCTTCGCGCACGGTCACGGCTGGCGGCGGACGGCAGCACTCTCCGTCGGCGTCGTCGCCGGCGCACAGCTCGGCGCGCACGTGTCGCTGCGACTGCGCGGGGCGGTCATCCAGTGGCTGCTCGCGGCGGCGCTGCTCGCGCTCGCAGCGCGGCTCCTGCTAGCCGCCTGACTTGACCGCGACGCGTGCGCGAGCCCCCCGGACGAGCTGCTTCAGCGTCTCGATGTCGTACGCGCCGTAGTGCCGTCGGCCGTTGACGAAGAACGTCGGCGTGCCGGACACGTTGCTCAGGTCGGCGCCGTCGACGTCCTCGGCGACGTGCGCCGCGCCTGCGTGCGTCTCGAGGTCCTCTGTGAAGCGGTCGGAGTCGAGACCGATCCGGTCGGCGTAGGCGACGATGTCCACGGCCGTGAGCATCTCCTGGTTCGCGAGCAGGACGTCGTACATCTCCCAGAACTTCCCTTGCGCAGCCGCCGCCTCCGACGCCTCGGCCGCGAGCTGCGCGTTCGCGTGCACGTCGTTCAGCGGCAGGTGCCGCCAGACGTACCGGACGTCGCCGACGTCGCGGAGCAGCTCGCGGACGGCCGACTCCGCCTGCCCGCAGAACGGGCACTGGAAGTCGCCGTACTCGACGAGCGTGACCGGCGCGTCCACCGGCCCGCGATAGTGGTCACGCTCCGGGTCGACGGGAACCGCAAGGTCGACGAGGAGCTCACCCGTACCGAGCAGCGCGCGCAGGCGCAGTGGGCGCGGCAGCAGCACCGTCGCCCGGAACACGAGCCACGTCGCGACAGAGGCGCACAGCGCCGCGCTGAGAATGCCGACCTTCGCCTCCGCCAGCTGCTCCCCGTGGAACGCGAGCGTCCCGATGAGGATGGCGACGGTGAAGCCGATGCCGGCGATCGCGCCCCCGCCTGCGAGCGACGCCCATCCCACCGGCGGCCTCAGGCGGCCGCCGCTCAACTTCGTGATGAGATAGCTGCCGCCGACGATGCCGATCGGCTTTCCGGCGACGTATCCGAACAGCACGCCGAGTGTGACCGTCGACGTGAACGCGCGGCCGAGGAAACCGGCATTGACGACGACGCCCGCGTTCGCGAGCGCGAAGAGCGGGACGATGACGTAACTCGTCCACGGATGGAACAGCTGCTGGAGCCGCTCGTTGACCGAGATCGCCGTGCTGACGCCGATGCGCGCCTCGCGCGCGAGCTCCGGCGTCGGCTGCTCGCGGAAGAGACGGAAGAGATCGGTTGCACGCTCGAGATCTCCGCGGGCCGCAGGCGAGGCCGGAGTGAGCAAGCCGATCGCGAGCCCGATGACGATCGGGTCGACGCCGGACTTCGTCAACACGATCCAGCCGATGACGCCGAGCACCACGCAGGAGATGCCGTGCATGACGCGCGTGCGCGCCGACAGGATCATGACGGCGACGAGCGCGGCCGCGACGGCGATCGGCCACGCACGGACGTGCGCGGCGTACACCGTCGCGATGACGAGGAGCGCGAGCAGGTCGTCGACGACCGAGACGGTGAGCATGAACGCGCGCAGGCGCACCGGGAAGCGCGCGCCGACGAGCGCGAGCGCGCCGAGCGCGAACGCGGTGTCGGTGGACATCGCGACGCCCCAGCCGTGCGTCGAGCTGTGCCCCGCGTTGATCGCGAGGAAGATCGCGACGGGGACGGCCATCCCCGCGACGCCGGCGGTGACGGGGAGCACGAGCCGCCGCCGGTCGCGCAGCTCCCCCATGTCGAACTCGCGCCGGGCCTCGAGGCCGATGACGAGGAAGAAGAGCGTCATGAGGCCGCTGTTGACCCAGTAGCGGAGGTCGTGCGTCAGCCCGTGGCCCCCGAGCCGGAGCGACAGCGTCGTGCTCCACACGCGCTCGTACGACGACGCGTCGACGTTCACCCACAGGAGCGCGGCCACCGCCGCGCCGAGGAGGATCGCCGCACTGCCGGTCTCCGTGCGGAGGAATGTCCGGAGCGGCGTCTCGAGGTTCCGCACCCAGGCGGTGCGGCCCGAGTACGGCTCGACCTCGACGGTGCTCATTCCGGGATGGCGTCGTCGGCCGTGAGGAGGTCTTCGTACTCCGGGTGCCGCCGGATGTAGGCGGCGACGAACGGGCACACGGGCACGACGCGCAGGCCGCGGGCGCGCATGTCGTCCAGCGCCCCGCGCACGATCTCGCTGCCCAGTCCCTGCCGCTTCGGGTCGACCTCGGTGTGGACGAGCGCGAGCCCGCCCGGCACCTTGCGGTAGCGGATCTCGCCGACGAGCTCGCCGTCGTCGTGCAGCTCGTACCGGAGCTCTGCCGGGTTGTCCGAGACGCTGCCCACCAGGGCGAGCCTAGTCGACGGGCTACGTCTGCACCGGCGGCGGCCCCGTCGACTCGCGCTCGACGAATCGCGTCGCGAGCTCGACCCGCAGCGCCTCCATCTGCCGCCGCTCGAGGAGCCGAATCAAGAGCGAGACGGCCGTCCGCCCCATCTCGGCGAGGGGCTGGCGCACCGTCGTCAGCTGCGGGACGAGCAGTTCGCCGCGCTCGACGCCGTCGAAGCCGACGACGGAGAGGTCGTCGGGCACGCGCAGACCGCGCTCGCGCGCGACCTGCATCGCGCCGATCGCCATCTCGTCGTTGAACGCGAAGATCGCGGTCGGTCGGTCGGGCAGATCCAGGAGCCGCGACGCCGCGGCGCGCCCGCTCGGCATCTGCCAGTCGCC
>DASXLN010000029.1:0-4358 GCA_036496165.1 Gaiellaceae bacterium
CTGAGGATACCGGCGCCCCGCGCCGTCACTTCTTCGTGAGGCTGACTACGGTCGTCGCCGTGCTCCCACCGGGGAGCGTGATGTGCGCCGTCGCGTTGAACGCCTTCGCGGTGAAGCCGCCGGTCAGCTGCCATGAGATGCCGGGCGCGCACGCCGGATCTTTGCCCGAGCCCGTGAGCGAGCCGGGCGGGTACGCGTACGTGACGCTCATCGTCCCGAACGCGGCCGACGGATTCGAGATGGAAAACCCCTTCGGGGACCAGTGGTTCGGCCCGCCGCCGGCCGGAAGGGTGAAGGTCTGCGGCCCGGGCGCGGTGCAGCCGAACGTGTTGCCGGTGATCGCCGCCGTGAAGCCGAGCTTGTTGCCGGCAGACGTGATCGTGAGCGTCAGCGTCCCGGTGGTGTTGAACGTCTGGTTGTCCCACGTGCCGGTCCACGTCCCGGCGAGCGCCGCCGGCGTGAAGCCCTTCTTCTTCGGCGGCGGCTTCTTCTTCGCGTCCGCAGCCCCCGCTGCCGGCACGGCGACGAGGAGGACCAGCAGCAGGACGACCAGCCTGCGCACGGCTGCGACTCTACGCCTGGCCTAGAAGAACATCAACCAGCGGGCGGTCGCGCCGCAGCCGCAGTCCTTGTGCTTCGCGGTGCATTGGCGGCAGCTCCAGTGCTCCCACCAGATCCACTTGAGGTGGTTCACCTCGAGCACGAAGAGCGCGACGATCCAGAGGAGGATGCTCGTCTGCGACATGCCGTCCACCGTATGGGCGGCTACCGGCAGCGGCAATAGGCCGGGCGGCCCAATTGGGCCGCCCCGCGGTCCCAGTCTTCAGTCGGATGCGGCGCTACCAGCGCCGCACGCCCGGCCGCCCCATGCCTCCGGCGAACAGGCTGATGAGCCAGATGAGGGCGACGACGGCTGCCACGATGAACAGCCAGTGGACGACGAACCCGGCCCCGAAAGCAACGATTGCGAGCACTGCCAACACGAGTAGGAGCACCATGCCCCTAGAACGGTCGAGTGCCGGGGCGGGTTACGCGGGAAGCGGCGTGAGGACGAGGATCGCGTCGCCCGTCTGCGCCTGCGAGAACCCGAACTTGTAGACCCGCGGCTCGGTGACCGAGTCGACGACATGCACCTCGCGTGCCGGGATCTTCGCCGGCAGCGGCACCTTCGACGCGAGCGTCTTGCTCAGCGGCTGATGCAGCTCCGCTGCGACGTCGCTCTTCTGGAGATAGATGACGTACTGCGGCTGCGTGCCCGCCGGCGGCGGCATCAGCGCGATGACGCTGTTGATACCGCCGACGTACTTGAACGTGTAGAGCGCGAGCTCGAGGATCTCGCGGCGCACGAGCGTCCCGCGTGCGACGCTCGCCTTGCCGCTCGCGATCGAGCAGCCCGATCCGAGGCCGCACAGCTGGTACATCATGCTGTTCGACGAGGAGACGACGGCCACCTGGTCGCCCTTGCCGCCCGTGCCGCGCACCGCGACGTAGTGGATCGGGATCGACTGGGAGCTCGCAGGCGCGACCGACGGCGCCTTCGCGATCACGTCGACGAGCTGGTCGCCGTTCGGCAGCCGGTACGACTTGCCGACCTCGTCGCCGATCTGCTTCGCCGCGCCGAGGCCGCCGCCGCTCGGATGCCACGACGACCACTTCGCCGCCGGTGTGATCGCGCGACCCGCATAGATGACGACGAGCGCGATCGCGACCGCGAGCACTCCGCCGAGCAAGCCGTACACGAAGATGATCCGCGGACGGTGCGGGCTCGTCGCGAGCGAAAGGGCCGGCGCCGGAGCAGCAGCGGGTGTGGCCGCCTCGGGGGCTGTCAGATCTTCGGCCACGTCTCTTCCTTCGTCCAGTCGATCTCCGGCTTCTCCAGCCCGACCGAGTCGAGCAGGCGGTTGAGGTCGTCGCCGAAGATCTCCTTCTTCTCCTCGACTGCCAGCGCCACGCGCTCGACCTTCTCCTTGTTCGTGAGGATGAAGTTGTACGCCGTGACGAACGCGATCCCGAGGAACATCGCCGCCGTGTTCATCTTGTGCCGGTCCTGCAGGACGGATGCGACAGGGTCGGCGTGGAAGTCCGCCGAAGCGCGCGTGCGGTTCATCAGCCGGAAGCCGATGTCGCGGAGGCGCTTCTCGAGCTGTTCGCGCTTCTCCGGATCGTCGTGGCCGTTCAGGTTGAGTGGGTTCGGCGCCATGCCCCAGACGCCGACCATCGTTGCCGCGAGCGCCGTCGCCTGGCCGAGGTCGCCGCCGACGCCGCGCGAGTTCTCGCCGTAGAACACGTGCTCGGCAGCCATTGCGCCGACTGTGTGGATGATGTCGCCCGAGTCCTCGCTCTGCCACGCGCTAAATCGCTCCTCGCGGTCGAAGAACTGATGGTGGCCGAGCGACCCGCCGCGCATGCGGATCGAGAGGCGGCTCGATTCGATCTCGGGACGGTAGACATGGGCGGCAGTCGCGTGGCCGGCCTCGTGGATGGCGACCGCTCGCGTCTCGCCGGGCGTGTACTGCACGCCGACGGCGGTCCCCGACTCGACCACCGTCATCGCGTCGACGAGGTGCTGCCACGTGAACGCGGTCAGGCCCTCGTGATGCGCGTTCGTGAGCGCCATCGAGCAGATCTGCTCGATCATCGCCGGCGAGTAGCCGTTCGTGATGCGGGCGATCTCGTCGCGTCGCGTCGGCGTGTCGAGATCCGGATCGTGCGCGACCTTGTCGAGATAGAGATCGAAGATGTCCTTGCGGTCGATCTTCGTGGGCGTTCGGAACCAGACGTGGCGGCCCATGCGCCCCGGGCGCGTCAACGCCGGATCGAGCCGTTCGAAGGGGACGTTCGTGGCGCCGATGAAGTAGATCTGCGCGCCGAGCGGGCGCGGCTTCGGCAACCTCAAGCTGATGCGGCCGGCCCGGCGCGGAACGATGTAGATCGAGTCGAGGAACGTGTTGATCCGGTTCGTGAAGAACCGGCGGAAGAACGGCGGGTTGTCGATGCCGTCCATCGTCACGAGCAGCTGGTTCAGCGCGAGCTGACCCTGGCCGCCGCCCATCATCCCGGGGAAGATCCCCTGGTTGACGATATTCACGGTCTTGTTCAACCACGCGGGGAACGGAGACCGCCGCTCGGGTGCGCGCATGTTGAACATGTGCTCGCGCCACGCCGAAGTCTCGTGGATGAGGTCGCCGCTCGAGTTGAGCGCGCCGTAGCGTCCGAAGAACGCCGGGTCCTCGCTACCGACCGGCAGCATGTTCGACCCCTGCAGGGCCTGGCGGCGCAAACCGACGGCGTCGATCTCGTCGATGAAGACGATGCACTGGCCGCCCCACTTGCGTGCGAGCCGCTTCGCCTTGCGCGCGAGGAAGCGGACGATGAGCGCATCGATGCCGATGAACGTCTGCGCGAAGCCCGATCCCGGAATGGAGACGAACGGCGAGTTGAAGCCGGTCGCGATCGCCTTCGCGAGCATCGTCTTGCCGGTGCCCGGCGCGCCGAGGAAGAGCAGCCCTCGCTCGCGTTTGCCGCCCGCCGCCTCGAACGCCTCGCCGGACTGCCAGAGCGTGACGATGCGGCGCACCTCTTCCTTCGCCTCCACCTGCCCGCGGACGTCCGCGAGCTTGACGCCCCATTCCGCGTCGCCGGGCTCGTAGCCGCGGATCTGCGAGATGCCCATGAGCATCATCGGGCCCATGAAGATGAGGAAGTTCGCGAAGAACAGGAAGAAGACGAGGACGAGCTGGAGGAGGAGCGTCCGGTTCCCGAGCAGGTGGAAGAACGCTGCGAAGATGTGCAGGCCGGTCCCGGGCCACGAACGGTGCGTCGCGTGGCGCGTGTCCACGAGGAAGACGACCGTCGTGATGCCTGCGAAGAAGATCGCGACGCGGTAGTAGAAGCGCCACGTCCACGCGCGGCGGCGGTTGACGATGTCCTCCTCGCGCAGCCGCGCGTCCTCGGTGCCGAACAGGCTCGGCCAGGGGATGATGCGGCGGATGACGAGGTCGACGAGGCCTCGGAAGCCGACGACGACGAGGGCCGTGAGGATGAGCGACTTGAGAACGCTGTCGTGCGCCGCGTGGCGGAACGAGAAATACGCGGCCGGGCTCGTGAGGACGGCGATCGTCGTCGCGACGCGCGCGAGGCGGCGCAGCTGGGAGGCGAGCGCGACCGACTCTTCGCTCGAGCGGAGGGTGCCGGCTACGTCCGCAGTCGCCATGGATCTGCCAGTGTAGACGTCAACTTCACGACGGAGTTACGCGCAATTGAGCTCCTTAGATTTCTCTCAGGAAGAGCGGGACCGGGCCTCCGGGTACCACCGCCCCCTGTATGCCGCAACCGTTGTCCGGTTAGTCATCGTCCTC
>DASXLN010000030.1:0-9775 GCA_036496165.1 Gaiellaceae bacterium
CGCCGACGCCCTGTGCCGCGCGTGCGATGTCGAGCGCGTTCGCGGTGGTCGAGAGCGCCGCCGCGGCGGACGCGACGGTGAACAGCGTGATGCCGACGGTGAACATCCTCCGGCGGCCGAACCGGTCGCCGAGCGCGGCACCGGTGAGGAGCAGCACGGCGAAGGTGAGCGTGTACGCGTTGACCGTCCACTCGAGCTGCGAAATGGAGGCGTGCAGGTTGCGGCGGATCACCGGGATCGCCGTCGTGACGACGAGGTTGTCGAGGCTGACCATGAAGAGGGCGATCGAGGTGATGGCCATCGTCCAGATCATCGAGCGCTTTTGTGTGTGAGTCATCACTTCCTCCAATGGGAAAAAAGAGAGGGCTAGAGCTGCTTGCCGCAGCCGTTGTAGAGGTCCTGCATCCACTGCTCCGGGTCCTCGTTGACGTGCATCGAGGAGAGGACGTTGAGGAGCATCCCGGTGCCGAAGAACGACCACACGGTCGGCCAGTCGGCATCCGAGACGCGCCGGACGTAGGCGACGAGGTCGCCGTAGCCGGCGCGGACGACCGCCCGGATCTCGGGATCCTCCGACGCCGCGTACGCCTGCATCTGCGCGCGCAGCCACGTGCGATCGGCCAGCAGCTGCTCCATGTAGGCCTGCCCGATTGCCTGCAGGGCCTCCTCGCCCCGCTTGCCCTCGGCCGCCCGCTGGAACATCTCGAGCGTCTCGCGGTAGCAGCGGGTGACGGTCGCGAGGAAGAGCTCCTTCTTCGTGCCGAAGAGCCGGAAGAGGTACGGCTGGGAGATGCCCGCCCTCCTCGCGATGTCCTCGGTGGAGGTGCCCTCGAGCCCGCGCTCGGCGAACTCGATCATCGCCGCGTCGAGGACGTCGTCCTTCCGTTCCGCTGCTGAGAGCCTGACTGCCATGGCTCTTAGGTTAGTGATGACTCACAAGCTTGTCAAGTGCTGCCGCCACCCGGTCGAGATCGCCGTCGGTGAGGCGGCCGTGGAGCGGCAGCGCGAGCGAACGCTCGAACGCGGCGTCCGCGCCTGGGAACGTGCCCTGGTCGCGGTAGGCGCCGAGCCGGTGGAGGGCGTACGTCCCGATCTGGCACTGGATCCCTTCCGCCCGGAGCCCGGCCATGACCTCGTCGCGGCGGTCGACCTGGACGACGTACGCCTGCAGCCCGTGGCGATCGCCGGGATCGGCCTCGGGCAACACCAGGTCGAGATGCGCGAGCCGCTCCGCGTATCCGGCCGCGATGCGCTCGCGCACGGCGAGGAGCTCGTCGAGCCGGCGCATCTGCGGGATTCCGAGCGCGGCGAGGACGTCGCTCAGCCGGTAGTTGAACGCCGGCGCGGGCATGTCGTCGTACGCGGTCGAGGGCGACCAGCCGTGGTGACGCAGCGATCGCACCCGCTCGTCGAGTTGCGCGTCGTCGGTCGTCACGGCGCCGCCCTCGCCTGTCGTGACGATCTTGCGCGGATGGAACGAGAAGCACGCGAGCACGCCGAGGCTGCCGCACGGCCGGCTCTTGTGCGTCGCGCCGAGCGCGCCAGCGGCGTCCTCGAGCACCGGCACGTCGGGCAGCCGCTCGAGCCGCGCCGGCCGGCCGAACAGGTGCACCGCGAGGATCGCCTTCGTCCGGGGCGTGACGCGCCGCGCCGCATCCTCGGGATCGACGTTCATCGTCACCGGGTCGACGTCGACGAGCACGGGCTTCGCGCCCGCGAGCGCGACGACGTTCGCCGTCGCCGGGAACGTGTACGCCGGAACTAGAACCTCGTCGCCAGGGCCGATCCCGAGCGCGAGGACTGCGACGTGGAGCGCGGCCGTCCCGGACGAGACGGCTGCAGCGTGCGCGGTGCCGGCCGCGTGCGCAAGAAGCGACTCGAACTCGTCGAGCTTCGGGCCCATCGTCAGCTGGCCCGTCTCGAGCACCGCTGCGACCTCGGCGAGCTCTTCGTCGCCGAGCTCGGGAAAGGCTAAGCGGACGTCAGCTGCCGGCTTCGATACCACGCGATCGTCCTCTCGAGCCCTTCGTCCAGATCGACCTCGGCCTCGAACCCGAGCAGCTCCCGCGCCTGCGCGACGTTCGGGCTGCGAATCTCGACGTCCGCGTAGTGGAGCGGCTGGAAGACGATGTCGCCCGGGCAGCCGGTGAGCTTCTTGATCCGCTTGGCGAGGTCGAAAATCGTCACGACCGAGCGGTCGTTGCCGATGTTGAAGCTCTGCCCGACGGCTTCCGGCCGCTCGAGGCACAGGAGGACGGCGCGAACCATGTCGTCGACGTAGCACCATGCGCGAACCTGTGACCCGTCGCCGTGGATCGACAGGTCGCGCCCGGCGAGCGCAGCCTCGATGAACGCGCGGATGGCGCCGCCGCCGATCTGCCCGGGCCCGTACACGTTGAACGGGCGGACGGTCACGGTCGGAAGGTCGAGCTCGTCGTGGTACGCGTGCGCGAGGTGCTCGCCGGCGAGCTTCGAGACGGCGTACGTCCACCGCGCCTCGCCGACGGATCCGATCGTCGACACGTGACCCTCGTGCACGTTGTCGGCGTGCGTCCCGAACACCTCGCTCGTCGAGAAGTCGACGATCCGCTCGAGCGTGTCGAGCGTCCCCAGCGCGGCCTCGAGCACGTTGTACGTGCCGATCATGTTCACGCGCATCGTCCGCACCGGGCTTTCGCGCACGGTGTCGACGCCGGCGATCGCCGCGCAATGGACGATCTGGGTCGCCCCTTTCGCGACCTCGGCGATGTGGCCGGCGTCGAGGACGTCGCCCTGGACGAAGGTGAAGTTGGGATGCTCCCGCAGGTCGGTCGAGCCGAGCGCGTCGCGGTGGAGGTTGTCGTAGGCGACGACCTCGTTCTCGTCCACGAGCAGCCGCGCGAGCGTCGTCGCGATGAAGCCGGCGCCGCCGGTGATGACGATTCGCTTGCCCTGCAGGGACATCCGGGCCACTCTAGCCTCCACTCGTGGACGATTTCGTCGAGCAGGCATGGCGGCTGGTGTTGCGGCGCGAGCCCGATCCCGAGGCGGCGGAGCGGCTCGCGCGCGGCGATGTCTCTCGGGCGCGCCTCATCCGGGAGCTCGTCACGAGTCGCGAGTTCGAGCTGATCGAGCTGCTCGACGACGGGCTCGCGCGTGCGCGACTCGAGCGCAGCCGCGGTGGCCGGCCGCGCGAGCTGCTCGCGCCGGCCTGGAGCGACGAGCGGGCGATCGAGATCCCCTGGACGCTGTCGCGCTACGCCGGCGAGCGTCGCGTCCTGGACGTCGGCACCGTCAATGCGATCGCCGCCCACGTCGAGGGCCTCCGCGACCTCGGCGCGCCCGAGCTCGTCACGGTCGACCTCGCCGAAGGCGCGGACGTCGTCGCCGACGTGCGGTCGCTCCCGTTTCCCGACGGGCACTTCGACCTCGTCTTCTGCATCTCGACGCTGGAGCACGTCGGTGGCGACAACGCCGTGTATGGCGTCGACTCGGCCCGCGGCGGCGGCGGGCACGAGGCGGCGCTACGCGAGCTCCACCGCGTGCTCGCGAAAGACGGGCGCCTCCTTCTCAGCGTCCCCACGGGCGTCAGCGAGGACTTCGGCTGGTGGCTTCAGCGTCCGCCCCGCGAATGGATTGCGCTTTTCGAGGAGAGCGGCTTCGTCGTCTACGAGGACGAGCTGTATCTCCGTGCGGCCGACGGCTGGCGCACGGCGACGCTGGCCGAGGCGGAGGCGGCGCACTACGACGAATGCGCGGGAGCGGTCCTGCTGGCCGAGCTCCGTCCCGCGCGCGTCGGCGGGAAGATCAGGCTCGCCCTCCGCGACGCGCGCCGCCCCGGCGAGCCGCGGCGCAGCACCGCGTAAGGTCCGGCCGATGGACGAGAGGGACGAGGCGGAGCGACTGCGGGCGCCGTCGCCCGTCGACGCGAATGCGTCGTGGCTCCGCCGCCGCTTCCAGTACGCGGCCACGCACCCGCTCACGCTCGGACAGCGCGGCTTCAACGCCGCCATCCTGCGCGTTGCCGACGCGCTCTCGCTCCGCGTCGACGAGGCGAGCGACCGGGCCGCCACTGCGGAGCGCCGCGTCGCCGAGCTCGAGGAGCGGCTCCTGCGGCTCGAACGGCGTCCGGCGACTCCGGCGCCGGACACTGTTGCGGCCCAGCCGCGCGCGAGCGCGCTGCCGGACTACTTCGCGTTCGAGTCGCGCCTGCGCGGCTCGACCGACGAGATCCGCGAGCGGCAGCGTCCGTACGTCGAGCGGCTGCGCGAACAGGGGCCCGTCCTCGACCTCGGCTGCGGCCGCGGCGAGCTGCTCTCGCTGCTCCGCGACGCCGGCATCGAGGGTTCGGGCGTGGACGCGAACGCCGACATGGTCGCCTTCGCCCGCGCGGAGGGGCTCGACGTCGTACAGGCCGACGTCTACGACGCCCTCGCATCCCGTCCCGACGGGTCGCTCGGCGCGGTCACCGCGCTCCAGCTCCTCGAGCACCTCCCGCCTGCCGACATCATCTCGCTGCTCGAGCTCGCGCACGCGAAGCTCCGGCCGGGCGGCCTGCTCGTCGCCGAGACGATCGACCCATCGACCCCCGCGGCGCTTCGCAACTACTTCGCCGACCTGACCCACGCGCAGCCGCTCGTCCCGGAGACCCTGGAGGTGCTCGTCCGCGGCGCCGGCTTCCGCGAGACCGAGACGATCTCCCTCAACGACTCGCTCGACTACGCGATCGTCGCCGTGGCCTAGAGTCGTCCGCGTGCAGGGCAAGACCGTCCTCTTCGTCGGCGCCGGCCGGCACCAGCGCCGCGCGATCCTGCGCGCGCAAGAGCTCGGGCTCCGCGTCGTCGCCGTCGACCGGAACGCGGATGCTCCGGGCCTCGCGCTCGCCGACGTCGCCGAGACCGTCGACTTCCAGGACGTGGAGGGCGTGATCGACGTCGCCCGCCGCCACACGGTCGACGGCGCCCTCACGGTCTCCGCCGACCGCGCAGTTCCCGTGGTCGCCGCCGTTGCCGAAGAGCTCGGGCTCCCCGGTATCGGTACCGGCGTCGCGCACGTGATGACGCACAAGATCGCGATGCGCCGCCGCCTCGCCGAGGTCGGCGTCCCGCAGCCGCGCTTCGCCGCCGCGCGCGACCTCGCGTCGGCGCACGCCGCGGCCGAGACCGTCGGCTTCCCGGCGGTGCTGAAGCCGGCCGACTCGGGCGGACAGCGCGGCATCTTCCGCGTCGAGTCGATCGACGACCTCGACGCGCACCTGCACGCGGCGCTCGCGGAGTCGGCGGGCGGCGAGGTCGTGCTCGAGCGCTTCCACGACGGCCTCGAGCTCAACGGCCTCGTCGTTGCGCGCGGCGGCAACCCGGAGGTGCTGACGCTCTCCGACCGCCTGCGGCCCCCCGGCGCCGGCTTCGGCGTCGGCTGGATCCACGTGTACCCGACGACGATCTTCGGGGACGTGCTCGCGGAGGCGGAGCGCGTCGCGGCGCATGCGACGCGCGCGCTCGGGTTGCGCGACGGCATTGCCTTCCCGCAGCTGCTCGTCACCGACGAGGGCGTCCTCGTCATCGAGGTCGCGGCCCGGATTCCCGGCGGTCAGATGGCCGACCTCGCCCGCCACGCCGTCGGCGTAGAGCTGATCGACACCGCGCTCCATTTCGCGCTCGGCGAGCCCGTGCCGGACGAGCTCGCGCGCCCGCAGGTGCAGCAGCCGCTCGCGATCCGCTTCCTGACCGCGTCGCCGGGGCCGCTCCCGACCGGGCGCGTCCTCTCGATCGGGCCGCTCGACCCGGTTCTCGCCGCGACCGGCGTCGTCCAGGCGGACACGTACCTGCAAGTCGGTGAGACGATCCGCCCGGTGCGACTCGACGGCGACCGCCGCGGCTATGTCATCGCAATCGCCGACACGAACGTCGAAGCGCTCCAGCGCGCGGAGGCGGCCGCGCGGCTGCTCGAGGTGACAGTCGAATGACCGAGATCGTCCGCGACGGCTATCGACGGAACACGTTCGACGAGTGGAGGACGCGCATCGTCGGAGACCCGCGCGACGCATGGGCCGACCTGCTTGCCTCGAAGCTCGCGCCGGGCGCGCGCGTGCTCGAGCTCGGCTGCGGCCTCGGCGAGCCGAAGCTCGCGGCGTTCGAGACGACCGGTGTCGACTTCGTCGCGCGTGCTCCGGGAGTGCTCGAGGCCGACTTCCTCGAGCTCGAGCTGCCCGACGGCTCGTACGAGGCGTGCGTCTCGTTCTACGTTTTCAACCATGTCCCGCGCGAGCGGCTCGCAGGGCTGCTCGCGAAGATCCGCCGCTGGCTCGTTCCCGGCGGCTGGTCGATGCACGCGTTCGGGACGTCGGACACTCCGGGCTGGACCGGCGAATGGCTCGGCGCGCCGATGTTCTTCTCGAGCTATCTGCCCGAGAGGAACTCACAGCTCGTTCGTGAAGCAGGATTCGAGATCGTGCGCGACGAGCTCGTCACGTTCATGGAGCCCGAGGGGGAGGCCACGTTCCAGTGGGTGCTTGCACGTTCGATCTAGCCCATTACCGCGAGCTGCTCGAGGCAGCGCGCGCGGGCGGATACGACTGGGCGAGCTTCGACCGGCATCCGCGCACGGGCGACCTCTTCCTCCGCCACGACGTCGACCTCTCGCTCGAGGCCGCGCTCGAGATGGCGCGCATCGAGCACGAGCTCGGCGTGCGTGCGACGTACTTCCTCATGACCGAGAGCGGCTTCTACAACCTCGACTCGCACGTCGGGAAATACGCGCAACGCCAGCTGCGCCAGTGGGGGCACGCGGTCGGCCTGCACGCCGTCTACCCCCACGCGGAGCTCGACGGCCGCTTCGACAAGGTGATCGCGTGGCACAACCCCGATCCCGAATACATGTCGCAGCCGATCGGCGGCGCCGTGAACGTCATGGAGGAGCCGTACTTCACACCCGGCCACTACCGCTCCGATTCGAACGCGAGCTGGCGTGAAGGCTGTCCGCACGAGCAGCTCGCCGCCGGCGCGTTCGAGTGGTTGCAGCTGCTTGTCCATCCCGAGATCTGGGTGTACGAGGGCGCGACGATGCGCGAGTCGATGGAGTCGATGCTCGAGGCGAAGCGCGCCGAGTGGATCGACGCGCTCATCAACGACCGAATCGACATGACGTGACGTCGATCTTGATCACTGCGGCCGGCGCTCCGGGCGCCGCTGCGCTCATCCGCGGGCTCCGCGAGAACGGCGAACGCGAGGTGCGGGTCGTCGGCGTCGACATGTCGGAGCGATCGATCGGCCGCCACCTCTGCGACGCGTTCCACCTCGTGCCCGCCGGCTCCGACCCCGGCTATGCCGACGCCGTGCTCGAGATCGTCGAACGCGAAGGCGTCGACGTCGTCCTGCCGCAGTCGTCGTTCGACCTGCCAGGGCTCGCGGCCGCGCGCGACCGCTTTCCGGTGCCGGTGCTCGTGTCGGCGCCCGAGACCGTTCGCCGCTCGAACGACAAGGCGGAGACGTACTCGCTCCTACAGCGGATCGGCGTCCCGACGATCGAGTTCCGCCGCGTCGCCGGCGCGCGCGAGGTCGAGGCGGCCGCGCTCGAGCTCGGCTATCCCGACCGGCCAGTCTGCTTCAAGCCGGTGTTCTCCTCCGGCTCACGCGGCTTCCGCATCCTCGACCCGACCGTCGACCGCGCGCACCAGCTCCTGCACGAGCGCCCAGGCTCGGTGTCCATGCGACTGGAGGAGGCGCTCGAGCTGCTTCCCGACGAGGGCGGAACCGAGCTCCTCGTCATGGAGCTGGCGACCGGCGGCGAGCGGACGATCGACGGGATCGCCGACGGCGAGCGCATCGTCCTCGGCCACCCGAAGACGCGCGAGTCGATGCGCGCCGGCCTCGCGATGTACTTCGTCACCCTCGAAGACGACGGATTGATGGAGATCGCCGACCGCATCGTCCGCGAGCTGGAGGTCGAGTGGTTCTTCAACATCCAGCTCGTCGGCGACCATGTGATCGAAGTGAACCCGCGGATCTCGACGATCGTCTACCAGGAGGACCTCGACCTGCCGTGGCTCGGCGTGAAGCGCGCGCTCGGCGAGATCTCGGACGAGGAGTTGGCCGCTCTGCGCTCACGCGTGCGCCCGGGGCGGACGGCGCTGCGCTACTTCGACCAGGTGGAGTGGGACCAGTGAGGGTCACCCACTGCCCCGTCAACACGGCGGGCATCCCGTGGGCGAACGTGCAGGCGCTGCGAGCACGCGGCGTCGATGCGCAGCTCGTCGTCTTCAACCGCTACCGCCTGCATCCCGAGGCGGACGTCGACCTCGAGCGGAAGGGCGGCTTCCTCCGGCAGCAGGCGACGCAGTGGCGCGCGTTCACCTCGCTTGCGCCGAAGACCGACATCTTCCACTTCTACTTCGGGCTGACCCTCGTTCCGAAGATGTTCCAGTTCCCACTGCTGAAGGCGCTGGGGAAGCCGTCGGTCATGCACTTCCTCGGCTCGGACATCCGCGGCCGGCCACCGGATGACCTCAAGTGGGCGCGGCGCGCCGGCGCTGTCGTCATCGGCTCGTACGACGCGATCCGCTGGGTGCCCGACGCCCACGTCATCCCGCCCGGGATCGACGTCGCCGCGATCGAGCCCGCGCCGCCGAAGGACCGCGAGCATCCCGTCGTGCTGCACGCGCCCTCGTCGCGTTCGCGCAAGGGGACGGAAGAGGTCGTCGCCGCCGCCGAGAAGCTCGGCCTCAACCTCGAGCTCGTCGAAGGCGTCGACCACCGCGCAGCCTTCGAGCGCTACCGCGCCGCTGACCTCGTCGTCGACCAGCTGAACGCCGGCTGGTACGGCATGTTCGCGATCGAGGCGATGGCACTCGGCAAGCCCGTTGTCGCGTTCCTGCACGAGGAGGCGAAGCAGCGCACCGAGGAGGCCTTCGGAATCGAGCTGCCGATCGTTCACGCGACGAAGGAGACGCTCACCGACGTCCTGCGCGAGCTCGTCGCCTCGCCCGAGGAGCTCCGGCGCATCGGCGCCGCCAGCCGCGCGTATGTCGAGCAGGTGCACGACCTGTCGGTCGTCGCCGATCGCCTGCTCGACCTCTACGCTGGCCTCACGTGAGGCTGGGACAAGAGCTCAAGCGGCTCGGCCGCCACTCGGCGATCTACGGCCTCGGCGGCCTCGTGTCGCGCATCCTCGCGACGCTTCTCCTGCCGCTGTACACGCATTACCTGCCGCCGAACTCGTACGGCCAGGTGGAGACGATCACCGCAGCGACCGCCGTGCTCGCCATCGTCCTGCAGCTCGGCATCTCGAGCGCGTTCTTCCGCTTCTACTTCGACGCGAAGGAGCAGCCAGAGAAGCTGACGGTCGTCAGGACGTCGTTCTGGTTCACCATGGGGACGTCGACGGTCGGGCTCGTCCTCGCGCTCGTCTTCGCCGGCCCGCTCAGCCACTGGCTCCTGCACACGGATCACGCGACGCTCGTGCGCGCGGGCGCGGTCGGGCTGTGGGCGCAGACGAACTACCAGCAGCTCACGGCGCTGTTCCGCGTCGAGGAGCGCTCGGTGCAGTACGCGATCGCGAGCGTCTGCAACGTGATCGTCACCGTGGCGGCGATGGTCCTCTTCGTCGCCGTCTTCCACTGGGGAGCCGTCGGCCTCGTCGTCGGCAACTTCACCGGGACGCTCCTCGTCTACGTCGCGCTCGTCGCGTACCGGCGCGAGCAGCTCGGCCTCGAGTTCGACCGTGAGCTCTTCCGGAAGATGCAGCACTTCGGCATGCCGCTCGTGCCGTCCGCGCTCGCTCTCTGGGCGATCAACTTCAT
>DASXLN010000031.1:0-5201 GCA_036496165.1 Gaiellaceae bacterium
CCGTAGCCGCTCTCCCAGCCGCAGTAGATGACGGTGCCCGAGGCGGCCGCATGGATCGGCGTGCCCTCGGGGATGCCGATGTCGATCCCGGGGTGGAAGCCGCCCCAGCGCGGGCCGAACGGGCTCGTGATGGGCCCCTGCACCGGCCAGATGAGCCCCGCCGCGCTCGGCGCCGCCGGCGGGCTCGAGCTCGCCGAGGTTCCCGCCTCGGAGGCGCGGATCTTCGCCTCGATCGCGGAGCTCGCGGCGGCGATCGACTGCGACTCCTTGATCTCGGTCTGCTCCTGCGCCTTCGTGATGACGAGCGCGTGGGCCTTGCCCGCCTTCGCCGACGAGAGCTTGCCCTTGCTCGACAACAGCTGTCCGCGCAGGAAAGCCTCCTGCTCGACGCGCGCGTTGATCTTGTTCGCCTCGTTCTGCACCGACACGCGCACGGCCGCGGTCTTTTTCCGTGCGACCTTCACCGCGTGCTTCGCATCCGCGACCTGCACGGCGATCGTGTCGTCCGCCTTCGCGAGGAGGCCGAGGTAGTCGATCTCGTCGATGACGTCCTGGAAGTTCTTCGCCTGGAGGACGAGGTCGAGCGTGCCGGGATCCGGTTGCTTGTAGATCGACACGAGCCGGTTGTCGAGACGCGTGAGCGCGAGCGCGTACTCGTGGCGGAGGTCGTTGAAGCGGATCGTCTGCACCTGGAAGAGGCGGTTGAGCGTCGTCAGCCGCCGCTGGCGCAGCGCGAGATCGGCCTGCAGCGCCGAGAGCTTCGTCGAGACGTCGCCGACCTGCGACTCGAGCTTGCCGATCTGCGAGTCGAGCGCGCCGATCTGCCCGTTCAAATGTGATTCGCGTGCGCGCGAGCTCGCGATCTTCGCCTGCACGGCGGCGAGCTTCGCGTCGAGGCTCTGCTTCTGCTGGCCGAGGTTGTCGCCGCCGAACGCCGGCGCCGCGACAAGGGCGAATCCGAGGATGAGGAGGACCGCGACGCGTCTGGCCATCGAAAACAGAGGTTCGTCGGGACGCCGCGCGTCCCTGCCCCGCAGGGGACTCTACGCCGCGGGGCGGCGGGAGTCCTTGCCCCGCTGGGGGCTCGGCTCCGGAATGGGCGCGGGAACGGGCGGATTGCCCTCGTCCGGCGGCGGATACGGCTCGGGCTTCGGCGTGACGATCATCGTCTGCTGGGTGGAGAGCTTGACGCGCCGGATCCGCTCGTCCGCCTGCGCACGCCGCGTCTCGATGCGTCCGGCAAGCCCGCTCTCGGCGCTCTCGAGCTCGCTCAGCCGCTCGCGCGCGGCCTCCGCGGACTCCTCGTCGCCGCTGTGGAGCGCCTCTGCGAGCCGCAGGCGGGCCATCCGGCGCTCGGACTCGATCACGGCACGGGCGCCGAGCACCCGCTGCGACTCCGCGAGCGCGCTCGATCGTGCCCGCAGCAGCTCGAGCTGCGAGCTCGCCCACGAACGTGCTCCGACGGCGGCGGTCGATGACGCACGCGTGAGCGACGAATCCGGCCGGCGGCGCGCCACCTCGAGGAAGGCCGCTGCGAAGAGCAGCGAGGCCCCGAGCAGGCCGAGCCCGGCCGGCCAGTTCGCGGACGCAAGCAGAACGATCGCGAGCACGAAGGCGCCGGCTGCGAGGCCGAGCAGAAGCAGCGGTGGCGGCACGCCGAACCAGCGCGGCTCCGCATGCTTGACGGCGACCGGGACCGGCCCTGTTTCGGAGGGCGGCAGCTGGACGCGCCTGGTCTCGTCAGCTGGGTTTCGCGACGCGGGCATGCCGTGCTTCTGCCCGCGGTTCGAGCGCACGTAACGCCTCTGCCGCACTTCGCCGCAATGGCCCCACCAGGCGCCGGTAGTCCTCGTCGGAGATCTTGCCCGTGCGGTGGTCGAATTCGAGCTCCTTGAGCGCGTACAACGCCTGGTCGCGCTCCTCCGCGAGCGCGAGCCGCCGCCGCTCCAGCTCCCCCGGCTCGTCGAGCGCATCGCTCGCCGTGACCGGCTCGCGCAGGAACGGCCGTGCGACGGCGACGACCGCGAGGACGGCCAGGGCGGCGCCGAGCACGAGCGCGAGCGTCATACCGGCAGTGCCGCGTATCGCTCGACGAGGCGGCGCTGCTCGACCGCGTCGGGCCACATCGCGACGAGCGAGCCGAACACGAAGACGAAGCCCGCCGCCCACACGAGGTTGACGAGCGGCTTCACGAGCACCTTCAGGTCGAGCGTCCCGTTCTTCGCGATGCCGTCCGCGATCGTGTAGACGTCGCCGAGGTTGCGTGGATCGTGGTAGATCGAGACGTCGTTCGACGACGACTGCTCGACCGGGAACCAGCTCTTCCCCGGATGCAGGGTCGCGATATGAGAATGGCCGCGCGAGAGGTCGACGACGGCGCTCGTCTGCTGCGCGTTCTGGAGCTGCCGCGTGCCGAGCGACTCGTATGTGAGCGTGTACCCGTCGACCTGCATCGCCTGCCCCGGCTGAAGACTGCGCTCGCGCACCGTCTGGTACGCGCTCGACCCGGCGATGCCGATCGCGAGGAGGACGACGGCGGCGTGCACGAGGTAGCCGCCGTAGCGGCGGCGGTTGCGCGCGACGAGCCGCGTGATCGACCCCGTCGCGCGGCGGCCGCGCACGAACTCGAGGGCGATCGACGCGGCCACGAACGCGGAGAACGTGTACGCCAACAGCCCCGGCAGCGAACTCCCGAGGCCGGCGCCGAGCAGCGCTCCGCCGGTGACGACGGCGACCGCGGCGGGGATCGCGAACGTCTTGCCGAGCGCGCGCAGCGATGCACGCCGCCAGGCGACGAGCGGCCCGATCCCCATGAGCAGCAGCAGCGGCAGCCCGAAGCTGTGCAGGAAGAAGTCGTAGTAGGGCTTCGACACCGAGCGCGTGGTCCCGTTCACCGCCTGCGTGAGCAGCGGGTAGACGACGCCCCACAGGATCGTCAGCGCGAGCGCGACGAGGAGAAGGTTGTTGTACAGGAACGTCGCCTCGCGTGAGATGAGCGACTCGAGCTTCGTCCGCGCCTTGAGCAGCGGCAGGCGCAGGTAGATCAGCCCGACGGAGAAGACGATGACGATCGCGAGGAAGCCGAGGAACCAGCCGCCGATCGGGCTCTGCGAGAACGAGTGGATCGAGCTGATGACACCCGAGCGGGTGAGGAACGTGCCGAAGACCGAGAGACAGAACGCGAGCGCGACGAGCGTCACGTTCCACACCTTCAGCATCCCGCGCTTCTCCTGAATCATCACCGAGTGCAGGAACGCCGTCGCCACGAGCCACGGCATCAGCGCAGCGTTCTCGACAGGATCCCACGCGTAGTAGCCGCCCCAGCCGATCTCGACGTATGCCCAGTGCGCGCCGAGCAGCTGCCCGACGCCGAGGAACGTCCACGCGGTGAGCGTCCACCGCCGCGTCGCGACGATCCAGCGCTCGTCGCTGCGCCGTGCGAGCAGCGAGCCCATCGCGAACGCGAACGGGATCGTCAGCCCGACGTAGCCGAGATACAGCATCGGCGGGTGCGCGAGCATGTACGGGTTCTGGAGGGACGGCACCATGCCGGCGCCGTCGGCGGGCGCCGCCGCTGTGTCGAACGGGCTCGAGACGAAGCAGAGCATGAAGGCGAAGAAGACGCCGACGCCGCCGAGCACGGGAACCGTCCACGCGACGAGGTCGCGCGAGCGCCGGTTGAGCCACACGGCGAGGGCCGAGTAGCCGGTGAGCACGAGCAGCCACAGGAGGAGCGATCCCTCCTGTCCGCCCCAGAAGGCGGACAACGCGTAGCCGAGCGGCAGCGACCGGCTCGTGTGCTGCGCGACGTAGACGAACGAGAGGTCGCGGCGCCACAGCGCGATCCAGAGGACGATCGCCGCGACGAGCGTCGTCGCGAACGCGGCCAAGAGTGCGTTCTGCGCGGAGAGCGCGAGGCGGCGACGGCGCTTCCACGCTGCGAACGAGCCGCCGACGAGCGCGTACGCGACGAGCCCGAGACTGAGGAGGAGTGCGGCGCGGCCGAGGGCCGCCACTAGGTGTTGGACTTCGCCGGTGTGTACTTCGACGGGCACTTCGTCACGAGCGAGCCCGGCTTTGCGACGAACGTCCCGTCACGGAGCGTTCCCTCGACGACGATCTGGCGCCCGGTGCGGAAGAGATCGGGAACGCTGCCCGAGTAGAGGACGCGCGTTCGCGCCGGTTCCGTTCCGTGGTCGTCCTTGAGGAGGAAGCGCATCCCGCCCGCGTGCGCATTCCCGGCGACGTGGCCGACGACGGTGCCGACGAGGAGCACGTCCTCGCCGTGGTGCTGCCCGAGCGTGCTCGGGGAGATCTGCGGCGTGCCGGCGCCCGCGATCGACGTGTACAGGATGAAGATCGCGAGAACGGCCGCCACCGACAGCGCGATGACGAGGCGGGCAGGGCTCCGCTTCACACCACGGATCGTAGCGGGGTGGAAACTACGAGGAGCTCTTGAACGCAGCCTGACGGCGAGCAGGCACCCGGTAGCCGTGATCGTGGCAGAGGGAGCCGGGAGCCTCCTCGGTGAGCGCGTCGCAGTAGCCCTTGCCGTATGCGGCCCGCAGGAACGCCGCCACGACGTCGAGGTTCCACTCGGAGATCTCGGACGCCTCCCGCCACAGGTCGGCGAGCCGGAGGTCGATGTCGAGCTCCAGGAGGTCGATTCGCGACGGGTGCTTGGCCATGCCGAAAACGTAGAAACTGCGTCGGACGGAATGGGCGCGATCAAGTTCGGACCGGCACGAATGCCCTCGCGGGAGAGCCCGGAGGCGGCAATCGAGGCGCTCCTCGAGCGCGGCCTCAGCGCCTGCGAGATCGATTTCGAGGGCAAGTTCTGGATGGATTACGACTTCGCCGCGCGGCTCGGCGTCGTTGCGCGCGAGGCCGGCGTCGCCCTCTCCGTCCACGCGCCGCTCGCGGGCTTCGTGGGTCACGCCGAGCGCGGCAAGAAGCTCAACATGGCGATCGGCATGCTCGACCACTCGGCCGGCATCGCCGCCGCCTGCGGGGCGGAGCTCGTCGTCCTCCATCCGGGCTTCCTCCTCGGGCGCACGCGTGAGGAGGCGCTCGCATCCATCGTCGAGCAGCTCGGCGAGCTGCGCGACCGCCTGGAGAAGAAGGATCGCGCCGTGCCCTTCGGCGTCGAGGTGATGGGGCGCGTGCGCGAGATCGGCTCGCTCGAGGACGTCGTGTTCATC
>DASXLN010000032.1:0-5972 GCA_036496165.1 Gaiellaceae bacterium
GCTGCTCGTGCACAAGGCGGTCGGCGACCAGCTCACCTGCGTCTTCGTCGATCACGGCATGTTGCGCAAGGACGAGGCCGCACAGGTGGTGGAAACGTTCGGCGAGCACTTCCACGTTCCGCTCGTGCATGTGCAGGCGCAGGACCGGTTCATCGAGCTGCTCGCCGGCGTCGAGGACCCCGAGCAGAAGCGCAAGATCATCGGGCGCGAGTTCATCCGCGTGTTCGAGGAGGAGGCGCGCCGCCTCGGCACTGCGGATTCGGGCGCGCGGGCAAAGCCCGGGCGCCCTCAGGGCGGCGCCGCCGAGTCGGCGCCTGTGCCGTGGCTGGTGCAGGGGACGCTCTACAGCGACGTGATCGAGTCGGGTGGCACCGAAGGCGTCGCGGCGACGATCAAGTCGCACCACAACGTCGGCGGCCTCCCCGACGACATGAAGATGCGTCTCGTCGAGCCGCTGCGGCTGCTGTTCAAGGACGAGGTGCGGCGCGTCGGAGAGGAGCTCGGCATGGCGGAGCGGATGGTGTGGCGCCAGCCGTTCCCTGGGCCCGGCCTCGCGATCCGCATCATCGGCGACGTCACCGCGGAGCGGCTCGCGATCCTCCGCGACGCGGATGCGATTCTTCAGGAGGAGGTGCGGCGCGCCGGCCTCTACCGCGAGCTGTGGCAGTCGTTCGCCGTCCTGCCGGCGATCCGCTCGGTCGGCGTCCAGGGCGACGAGCGCACGTACGGCTATCCGATCGTCCTGCGAGCGGTCACGAGCGACGACGCGATGACAGCGGACTGGGCGCGGCTGCCGTACGACCTGCTCGAAGCGATCTCGAGCCGCATCGTCAACGAGATTCCCGGTGTGAACCGCGTGGTCCTCGACGTCACGTCGAAGCCCCCCGCCACCATCGAGTGGGAGTAATAATCCCGCGGCTTGCCCGCGCGTCTCGATCACGTCGTCATCGCCGTCACCGACTGGGAGCGTTCGAATCGCTTCTACGCCGACGTGCTCGGAGCCGAGATCATCGAGATTTCGCGCGGCCGCTTCGCGTACAAGCTCGCCGACGGCCAGCAGTTGAACGTCCACGGCCCCGGCTCGAGCCCGGTGCCCCGTGCGGCCGAGCCCGTGCGCCCCGGCAACAGCGACCTCTGCTTCGTCTGGGACGGGACGCCGGAGGCGGCGGTGGAGCACCTCGTCACGCACGGCGTCGAAATCGAGCTCGGCCCCGCGGAGCGCAGCGGCGGCGGCGGCCGCGGGCGGAGCGTGTACTTCCGCGACCCCGACGGGTCGTTGCTGGAACTGATTTCGTACTCCTGATGGATCTCCGCGACATCCTCCGCCGGCGGCGGATGGTCCGGCACTACACGGGCGAGGCGATCCCGCGTGAGACGCTCGAGCGGATCGTCGCCACCGTGCGGCGCGCGCCGAGCGCCGGGTTCAGCCAGGGACAACGGCTGCTCGTCGTCGACGACCCGGGGCTGCTCGCGGATCTCGCCGCGCTCGCCGGCGGGCCGGACGACCCCGACCTCGAGCCGTGGTTCCCGAGCGCGCCCGCGCATGTCTTCGTGCTGACGCGCGAGGCCGACTACCACGAGCGGTATCGCAGCGAGGACAAGCTTCAGGACGGGGCCGAGATCGAGTGGCCCGTGCCCTTCTGGTACGTCGACGCGGGGGCGACGCTCATGCTCGTCCTGCTCACCGCCGTCGACGAAGGCCTCTCCGCCGGCGTCTACGGCGTGCCGGTCGACAAGGATCCCGCGTTCCGCGCGCTGCTCGGCATCCCCGCCGACCTCCACATCGTGGCCGGCGTCACGATCGGGCGCGGCGCGCCCGATCCCGGCTGGAGCGGCAAGACGAGCAGGGCGACGCAGCGGCGGCGCGCGATCGACGAGCTCGTGCGTTGGAACAGCTGGTAGAGCACCTCGCCGCCGCTCGGATCGGCGAGACGTTCAACCAGTACGCGGAGTCCGAGCTTCTGCGCGCGCGTCTGCGCGGGTATCTCGCGGCTCGGGAGGGCTCCGAGGTCGTCCTCGTGGGCGAGGCCGCCGGCTATCGCGGCGCACGGGTGAGCGGCCTCGCCTTCACCTCGGAGCGCCAGATCTCGGGCCGAGGCCCGGCGGAGGCGAGCGCGACGATCGTCCACCGCGTCCTCGCCGAGCTCGGGCTCGAGGGATCCGTGCTCCTCTGGAACGTCGTTCCGACGCACCCGGGGACGGAAGGATCGAACCGGAGGCCGACGCGGGCCGAGGTGGACGCGGCACGGCCGTTCCTGGCCGAGATCGTCCGCGGCCGCCGGGCGATCGCCGTCGGGCGCGTGGCCGAGAGCGTCCTCGGCGGCCCGTATGTCCGCCATCCGAGCCACGGGGGAGGCCCGGAATTCGCCCGGGGGCTCAGGGCGGCTTTCGCTACAATCCCGCCCCGGCGCGGATCCACCGCGTTATTCCCATGAAAACGTACTCAGCCAAGCCCGGAGAGGTCACGCGCGAGTGGTACCTCGTCGACGCCCAGGGGAAGACCCTCGGGCGCCTGGCGACGCAGATCGCCGACACCCTTCGCGGCAAGCGGAAGCCGCAGTTCACGCCGCACATCGACACCGGCGACTTCGTCATCGTCGTCAACGCCGAGAAGATCGCGGTCACGGGCAACAAGCTCGACCAGAAGAAGTACTACCGCCACTCCGGCTATCCCGGGGGCCTGAAGGAGCGCACGCTGCGCGAGCAGCTGGATCGCCGGCCGACCGAGGTCCTCCGCGTCGCCGTGAAGGGAATGCTCCCGAAGAACCGCCTCGCGCGGCAGCAGATCACGAAGCTGAAGATCTACGCCGGGCCCGAGCATCCGCACGGCCCGCAGAACCCCAAGCCTTTGGAACTGGAGAGTTGAGTTGAGCCAGATCGCTCAGTACCGCGGAACCGGCAAGCGCAAGACCTCGGTCGCGCGCGTCATCCTTCGGCCCGGCGACGGCGTCACGTGGGTGAACGGCCGCACGCTGGACGAGTACTTCCCGCGCTCGGTGTGGCGCTCGCTCGCGACCGCGCCGCTCCGCACCGCCGGTCTCGAGGGCCAGTACGACCTGCGCGTGCGCGTGCACGGCGGCGGCCTCACCGGCCAGGCCGGTGCGGTCCGCCACGGAGTCGCCCGTGCGCTCGTCGAGCTCAACCCGGAGCTTCGCGTCCCGCTCAAGCGGGAGGGCTATCTCACGCGCGACGCCCGCCAGGTCGAGCGCAAGAAGGCCGGCCTGCACAAGGCGCGTAAGGCGCCGCAGTTCAGCAAGCGCTAGTTTCGCTGCGCTCGTTTCCGGTCATGCCGAGCCTCTTATGACGTCGCCTAAGGCATCGCTTGCGATGCCGACCAAAAGAGGCGGGGAGGGCTTTGCCCGACCGCCGCTAGAGTCACCCGCCGTGGCCCGGGAGCTCTTCGGCACGGATGGGGTTCGCGGGATCGTCGGCGAGTTCATCACCTCCGATCTGGTCGAGCGGCTCGGCAAGGCTTCGGCGCTCTGGGCCGGCCGCGGCCGGGTGTTCATCGGCCGCGACACACGGTCGTCCGGCGAAGAGCTCGAGGAGGCGTTCGCGCGCGGTGTCGCATCCGCCGGCGGCGTCGCCGTCCTCGAGGGAGTCGTGCCGAAGCCCGCCGTCGCGCTGCTTCGTCTCGACCTCGGCGTCGTCATCTCGGCGTCGCACAACCCGCCCGAGTACAACGGCGTGAAGTTCTTCGACCGTGACGGCCACAAGCTGAGCGATGCGGTCGAAGAGGAGATCGAGGCGCTGCTCGACGCGGACGCTCCCGGTGGCGGCGAAATAGACCGCGTCAGCATCGCGGGCGACAGCTACCTCGAGCACGTGCTCGAACGATTCGGAAGCGATCTCTCCGGCTTGCGCATCGTCGTCGACTGCGCGAACGGCGCGTACGCCGGTATCGCGCCGAGCGCGTTCGAGCAGCTCGGCGCCGAGGTGACGGCTATCGGCGACGAGCCGGACGGGAACAACATCAACGTCGGCTGCGGCGCGACCGATCTCGCGCTCTTGCAGCGGACCGTTACGCAAGGAGATTTCGATCTCGGTGTCGCGTTCGACGGGGACGGCGATCGCATGCTCGCGGTCGACGGCAACGGCGACGTCGTCGACGGCGATCAGATCGTCGCGATCCTCGCCCTCCATCTCGGCGTCGATCTCGTCGCGGTGACGACGATGGCGAACATCGGCTTCCACCGCCTCATGGAGGAGCATGGCATTCGCGTCGTCACGACCGATGTCGGCGATCGGTACGTGCTCGAGGCGTTGCATCGCGAGGGAGGCATCCTCGGCGGCGAGCAGTCGGGTCACGTGATCGTGTTGCGCGATCACGTCACGGGCGACGGGCTCGCGGCGGCGCTGCTCCTGTGCGATGCGGTGCGCGAGACGTCGCTCGCCGAGGCGGCCGCGGTGATGACGCAGTATCCGCAGGCGAAGCAGAACCTGCCTCGACGCGGACGCGGTCCGCTGCCGCAATCGCTGCTCGCTGCGGTCGATCGCGTCAACGACGAGTTGAACGGCGACGGCCGCGTTCTCGTGCGTCCCTCGGGCACCGAGCCGCTCGTGCGCGTGCTCGCGGAGGCCCCGACGAAAGAGGAGTCGGAAGCCCTCTGTGGTACGATCGTGAAGCTCGTTCGAGAAGAGCTCGGCTGATCGTTCCGCGCCGTTGCGGATCGGTCCAGAAGCCGGGCTCGTTCCATTTCTGAGGCGATATGTGCGGGATCATCGGATACGTCGGAGAGCGTGAGGCGAAGCCCCTTCTGTTGCAGGGGCTCCAGCGCCTGGAGTACCGCGGCTACGACTCCGCGGGCATCGCGCTGCGCGAGGAGAAGGGGCTCGAGTACGTGCGCGCGGTCGGGAACCTGCAGAACCTCATCGAGGCGGCAGGCCCGAACGGCTCGAAGTCGTCGCACGGCCTCGGGCACACGCGCTGGGCGACACATGGTGGCGTCACCGAGCGCAACGCGCATCCGCTCGTCGGCTGCGACGGATCGAAGCTCGCGATCGTCCTCAACGGCATCGTCGAGAACTACCGCGAGCTGAAGGCGCAGCTCGAGTCGGAAGGCCACCGTTTCACGTCCGAGACGGATGCCGAGGTCGTCGCGCATCTGCTCGAGCGCGAGTACGACGGCGATCTCCGGCAGACGCTCACCCGCATCTATCCGCAGCTCGAGGGCCACTTCTCGATCGTCGTGATCCACCACGACCATCCCGACCTGCTGGTCGGTGTCAGGCACCAGACACCGCTCGTCGTCGGCGTCGGCGACGGTGAGATGTTCATCGCGTCGTCGGTGGCCGCGTTCCTCAACGAAACGCGCCGCGCCTACTACCCCGAGAACGGCGAGATCGTCGAGATCACGCCGGCTGCGGCCCGCTTCTTCGTCGACGGCGTCGAGGTCGAGCGCGAGACGGAGGAGATCCAGGGCGACCAGGAAGTCGCAGAGAAGGGCGGCTACGAGACGTTCATGCTCAAGGAGATCTACGAGCAGCCGGAAGCCGTGAGCGAGACGATCGGCGACCGCGTGCGCGGCCACAGCCTCGTCCTCGAGGCGCTCGGCATGACGGAGCTGGAGGTGCAGAACCTCCGCCGTGTCGTGATCGTCGCCTGCGGCACCGCGTACCACGCCGCGGTCGTCGGCCGCTACGTCATCGAGGAGTGGGCGCGCGTCCCGGTCGAGCCGGACATCGCGAGCGAATGGATCTACCGCAACCCCGTGCTCTCGAAGGACACGCTCGTGATCGGGATCTCGCAGTCCGGCGAGACGCGCGACACCGTCAACGCGGTCAAGCTCGCCCGGGAGAGCGGCGCGCGCACGCTCGCCATCACGAACCTCATGGGGACGCAGATCACGCGCGAGGTCGACGCGACGCTGTTCACCCGCTGTGGGATGGAAGTCGGCGTCGCCGCGACGAAGACGTTCACCGCTCAGGTCTCGCTCCTCAGCCTGCTCGCGCTCAAGCTCGCCGAGATCCGG
>DASXLN010000033.1:0-4921 GCA_036496165.1 Gaiellaceae bacterium
GTCGCGGTGGAGAGATCGGCAGGCGGCCGGCGCAGGTCGCGCAGCTCGACGCCGTGCGCGTCGGCGAGCCCGCGCAGCTCGGAGTCGTCGGCGAGGAACACGTGCAGGCCGTTCTCGACGTCGATGCCGTTGACGATGCAGGACCGCAGGATCTCGATCCACGCGGGCGGGAAGCGGCCGCCCTGCGTCGCGACGCCGACGAGCGCCGTCGTCGGCTCGAACGGGAGCGCATCCTCGACGCTCGCGACGATCGGAACGCCGTTCTCGCTCTCGCCGGCGCGGAGCGAGTCGAGGATTGCAACGACGTCGTCGCGCCGGTAGCGCAGCACGCCGAGCGCCGTCTTCCCGTAGTGCGGGTCGGCGGAGAACCCCTCAGCGAGGATCAGATAGCGCGTGCCTGACACCGAGCCCGGGCTCGTCGGAGGGAACCTGCACGCCGCCGGTGAACCGGACGCCCGGCCACGGGTCATGCGCGAGGAGGATGTTGCCGTCGAGGTCGATGTGGTCGAACAACGACGCGATGTGCGCGCCGGCGGCGATGCCGAGGCCCGACTCGACCATGCAGCCGAGCATGCAGCCGAGGTCGAGCGCGCGCGCGGCGTGCACCATGCGCACGGCCTCGCGGATGCCGCCCGACTTCGCGAGCTTCACGTTGATCCCGTGCGCGCGCTCCGCGCATGCCGCGACGTCGCGCAGCGTGTGGCAGTCCTCGTCGACGTAGACCGGCACGGCGGACTCGCGCTTCAGGCGCGCACCGCCGTCGTCGCCGGCGGGCAGCGGCTGCTCGCAGTACTCGACGCCGAGCGCGGCGAGCTGCGGGAGCGCGTCGAGTGCCTCGTCGAGGCTCCACGCCTCGTTGACGTCGACCTGGAGCGGAAGATCGGTGACGCCGCGCACCGCGCGAACCCGTTCGACGTCGAGGCCGTCGCCGGCGCCGAGCTTCAGCTTCAACCGCTGGAAGCGGCCGGCCGTCTTCTCCGCGCGCCGCGCCATGTCGTCCGGATCGCCGAGCCAGATCGTCCAGCTCGTCGGCGGGCCTTCCCGGCGAAGGCCGAGCAGGCGCCAGACGGGCAGCGAGACGAGCTTGCCCTGGAGGTCGTGCACCGCGGCGTCGATCGCCGCGCGCGCCGCGAACTCGCGCGCCGGCAGGCGTTCCATCACGGCCTCGACGGCGAACGGGTCGTCACCGAGCAGGCCGGCGTTCTCCTGCACGTACGCGAGTGCCGACTCGGCCGACTCGTCGTACCGGTCGACGGGCGCCGCCTCGCCGTACCCGCGGACGCCGCTGTGCGTCACCGCCACCTCGACGACCCGCTCCTCGTCGCTTGCGCTCCGCGCGATGACGAACGTCTCTGCGAGCTCGAGGGTGACGATGCGCGCCGAGACCTCCACGGACGCGGAGGCTACACTCACCCTTCGTTGCGCCCGTAGCTCAGGGGATAGAGCGCGCGCCTCCGGAGCGCGAGGTCGCAGGTTCGAATCCTGCCGGGCGCATCCGCGATCCGATCGCTTCCGCCGAGCCCGGCGCGATCGCCGGGCTCGGCGGGGTTGGTCTCGCTCCCTAGCGGAGCGAGACCGGGAACGACGCGAGGAGGCGTGTGGAGATCCCACCCGTCACCGGGTCGCTCGACTTGCGCGCGCGGAGGAAGAGGACGAACAGCTCCTGATGCCGCGCGGCCGGGAAACCGCTCAGCTGCCTCATCGTGAGCGTCACGTTTCCGTCGGACCCGGTCGTGCCCTCGGGCGGGACGGTGTACTGGTTGTACGGAACGCCGGCGGCGTAGACGACGGCGCCCTGGACCGGCCGGCCGGTGCACGCGCTGACGTGCACGCGCAGCTGCAGCGTCTGCGCGCCCGGCGTGACGACGCCCGGCGTCAGCGACTGCTGGTCGATGACGAGGCGCGCCGGCGGGTTGACGTCGGCGATCTGGATCGTCCCCGAGCCGGATGCCGGGCATCCGTTCACCGTGGTGGGTGCCTGGCCTTGAACGACGGCTGTCGGAACCGACGCTGCGGACGTCGAGCCGGCGCTGTTCGTCGCCGTGACCGTGACGCGAAGCGTCGCGCCGGCGTCGATCTGCTTCAGCTGGTAGGTGCTCGCAGTCGCGTCGCTGATGGCGGCGCAGCTGCTGCCCGTCTGGTCGCACCGGCTCCAGGCATATGCGTACCCGGTCGGGTTGCCGCTCCACGAGCCCTTCGCCGCGGTGAGCGTCGCGCCCACCTGCGGCGTGCCCGAGATCGTCGGCGCCTGGGTGTTCCCGGGAGCGGCCGCACTCGAGACGACAGCCGTCGGCGCCGACGTCGAGCTGGCGGAACCGTCGGCGTTCGTCGCGGTCACCGTCGCGCGGATTGTGTGTCCGACGTCGGCCGACTGCACCTGATACGTGTTCGCTGTCGCGCCCGCGATCGCGGCGCAGGCGTCGCCGTTCGCGTCACATCGGCCCCACGAGTACGCGTAGCCCGTCGGACTGTTGCTCCACGTCCCGTTCGACGCGGTGAGTGTCGACGATTCCTGCGGCGTGCCCGAGATCGTCGGCGTTGCCGTGTTCGCCGGCGCGGCTTGCGCGGCGGCCTGTCCGTTTCGTGGCACCCCGAAGACCGCGCCGATCGCAACCGCGGACACCGCGATGACGATCGCCGCCGGCCAACGGCGCCGTAGTCCCCCTGACATCGTTCGGAACCCCCCTTTTGTCGCGGTACGTCATTCAGTGGTACCCACGACCTGAGGGGCGGCGGTTAAGGCCGGATCAGGCGAACGTAAAGCGTGACGCGGACGGGAAGCCCGGCGTGGAGAGCACGCGCCCGTCGTCGAGGATCGTCATCGCCTCGTACCCGTCGAGCCGGGCGGTCCAGTTCGGCGCGCGGTGGCCGCCCATCGCGAACGCTGCGGTGGCGTACGCGTCGGCGGTCCCGAGATCCGGGCCGGTGATCGTGACGGAGAGGATTCCCGCCGGCGCGTGCCCACTGTGCGGGTCGCGAACGTGGTCGCCGCGCTCGTACGCACCGGACGTCGCGACCGCCAGGTCGTCGCCCTCGACGACGGTCGCCACCGCCTGCGGCTCGAGCGGGTGTTGGATCCCGATGCGCCAACGGCCGCGCGTGCGGATGTCGCCGCCCGCGTTGATCGCGTACTCGCGCGCACCGCTGCGATCGAGAATCGCCGCCGCGCCGTCGACGGCCCACCCCTTCACGTAGCCGGACGGGTCGAGCCCGACGGCGTCGACGTCGAAGAAGCCCGACGTCTCCTGCCGTAGCTCGGCGCACCGCGCGTACACATCGCGGACCTCCTCGGATGCGTCCGCAAGGGCGAGATCGCCGCGGCGGATGCGGCTCACGTCGCTCTCCTCCTTGTACGTGCTGAACGTCGCGTCGACGTGGCGGAACCAGTCGAACACCTCGTCGGTGACGTCGCCGTCGCGAACCTCGACGACGATCGGCATCCCCATGATGTGCTCGACGCGGTGCATGGCTCAGACCTTCTTGGCGGCGAGGAGCGCGGACTGGAGCGACTGCGCGAATGCGTAGCTAGTCGCAGTGGCGCCGCCGACCAGCTGGATGTTCGGGTTGAACTGCGCCTGCAGCACTTCCTGCTTGAGCCACGGAACGGCCTGGTCGTTGATGAAGATCGAGCGGTCGGTGTGGTTCGGATAGATCGGCACGCCGACGCTCGTGATCTTCCGCGTCACGGTCTTGTGCGTCCCGACGGTCGTCGTCGTCTTCTTCACGACGAGCGTCACCTCGACGTAGCCCCAGCGATCGGCGATCGCCTGCGGGCCGGTCACCGTCTTCGAGACGCTGACGACCTTCTTCTTGACTGCGGCCGCCGCGTTCGCGACCGGGAGGGCGACGGCAACCGCTCCCACCGCCGCGATGACTTTCCTGTGCATGGTCGTGTCCTTTCTCAGAGAGCGAAGCGTTCGATGTGGATTTGACGCCGGGCGACGCCCGCAGCGCGGACGTTCGCGACGGCGAAGTTGGTCATGCCGGGCGGACCGCAGACGTAGACGTCGCGTTCGGCGAGGTCGGGCACGAGCTCGAGGAGATGCTCGGGTGAGAGCAGCCTGTCGCCGCCGGGCTCGGCGTGGTCGCCGACGACGTAGTGCACGTCGACGCCGAGCGTTTCGAGCTCTCCCCGCAGGACGAGCTCGTCGTCGCGAATGGCGCGATAGACGACGACGTCGTCGCCGCCCGGATGCTCGACGAGCGCGCGCACGGGCGTGATGCCGATGCCGCCCGCAATGAGCAGGCGCTTGCCGCCGCGACGCATCGCGTCGGTGAAGAGGCCGAACGGGCCTTCGGCGACGACGCGTGTCCCGACGGGCGTCGAGGCGAGGGCGGCGGTGTCGTCGCCGAGCGCCTTGACGGTGATGCGGAACGTCGAGCCGTTCGGCGCCTCGGAGAGCGAAAATGGATGCGCCGTCCACCAGCGGTTGAGGAAGCGCCACTGGAAGAACTGGCCCGGCTGCGCGTGCAGCCGGTCGAGCCGGCGGCCGGCGATCCGGATCGAGACGACACCGGGGCCTTCGCGAACGACCTCGACGACGCGCATCCTGTACCGGAACGCGTTCACGATCGGCGGGACGATGCGGAAGCCGACGAGGATCGCGAGCGTCGCGACGTAGAGCGCGCGCCAGTAGTCCGCGGCCACGGTGTCGAGGACGAGCTCGTTGCCGGTCGGGATCTGGTGGAACCACGCAAGCGCGATCCCCGCATAGGCGAGCAGGTGCACCGCGTACCACCACTCGTACCGGAGCCGGCGCCGGACGATGACGTACGACGTCGCGACGACGGCGAGCAGCAGGCCGGTCCCGATCGTGGCAACGATCATCCCGGGGTAGATCCCGCCCCAGATCATCGTCGAGATCTCCTTGCCGATGGAGTACTTGTCCATCAGCGCGTAGCCCCAGACGCTGAAGAAGAC
>DASXLN010000034.1:0-23882 GCA_036496165.1 Gaiellaceae bacterium
GGCGCGGCCGGCGTGCTGCTAGGTGGCGCCCTCACCAGTGCCTTCAGCTGGTCGTGGATCTTCTTCATCAACGTGCCCGCAGGCGTCTTGGTACTGGCCGTCACGCCGTGGCTGCTTCAGGAGAGCCGGGCGGCACTCGACCATCGTCACTTCGACATCGCCGGCGCGTCGACGATCACCGGCGGGCTGATGCTGCTCGTGTACGCGCTGACGCGCGCGAGCCAGCACGGCTGGGCGACCGCGACCACCGCGGGATTGCTGGCAGCGTCGGCCGCTCTCATCGGCTCATTCGTCGTCGTCGAGCTCCGCTCGCCGGCTCCGCTCCTGCCTTTGCGGATCTTCCGGCTGCGGACGCTGTCCGGCTCGAACGTCGCCGCGTTGTTCTCCGGTGCTGCGATCTTCTCGCAGTTCTTCCTTCTGACGCTGTACATGCAGCAGGTGCTGCATTACTCGGCGCTGCAGACCGGCGCCGCGTACATCACGTTCACGCTCGCGATCATCGTGTTCTCCGGCGTCTCGCAGGCCGTCGTCACACGCGTCGGCATCCGCCGCGTGCTTCCGGCAGGGCTCCTGCTCGCGACGTTCGGACTGCTGCTCTACACGAGGCTGCCGGTGCACGGTCGCTACTTCTGGGACCTCTTCCCGGCGTTCCTCATCGGCGGGATCGGCATGGCGTTCGCGTTCGTGCCGATGTCGATCGGCGCCCTCGCCGGCGTCGGCCGGCGCGACGCAGGCGTCGCGTCGGGCCTGCTGAACACGTCGCAGCAGATCGGTGGCGCGATCGGCGTCGCGATCGCGACGACGATCGCGACCACGTACACGGCGCGGTTCGCGACGCATCACCACGTCGGCTCCTTCGCACCGCAGGCGTTGACGCACGGGTTCACCGTGGCGTTCTACGCGCTCGCCGGCATCTCACTCGCCGGTGCGGTGCTGTCGGCGTTCTTGATCGAGTCGCAGCCGGCTGTAGTGGAGGAAGCGGCGATCGAGCTCGGAGAGCTCGAGCCCGCGATCGGGGAGGCGGCGTAGATGGATCGCCACAGCTACCAGCGCGAGGTGGAACGGCTCCTCGCCCAGATCAGGGAGCGCGTCTCCGAGCTCCAGCTCCTCAGGGTGCGCGGGGCCCGAGGCCCCGCGCTCCGGGAGCCGAAGCTCGAGCTGAAGCAGGCACGGAAGGAGCTGGCGGCCTTGGTGGCCGCCAGCTCCGTGTAACACCGAAAGGACTGCTTTACGAGTGGAACAGCGGCGTCATCGGCGTGACGTCGCAGGATCCCGCCAGGCAGCCGAGGCCGAAGGCGTCCTCCATGGAGCGCAGCAGCGAGTAGTGGTTGTACGCGGTGCTGTCCGTGGTCGGGGCCTTCGTCTTGTTCGTGATCACGATCGTCGCGACGTGCCCGCCGCCCGGATCGGAACCGCAGCAGCCGGTGCCCGGCTGACCCGAGTCGGAGAAGTCGTCCTCGTCCCAGGTGACGACGATCGCGTTGCGGCCTTCACCCCACTGCTTCGAGGCCATGATCGCCTTGACGGTGTTGTTGACGTAGTTGTCGCCGGCCGCGATCAGGTCCGGGCTGCAGCCGCCGGTGCCGTGCATGTCGTTGCACTGGTCGGGAACGACCATGCTGTAGTTCGGCAGGGCGTTGTTGGCCAGGTCGGTCGCGAGCTGCGTGTCGGGAACCATGTTCGCGACGGCGTCCTGCGTCCCCGTGAAGTTGACGAACGGGTTGTGCTTCGAGGCGTAGAGCGCATTGGCGCTGCTCGGCCACTTGTACGTGTACGGCCCGTTCGCGGCGTCGCCGGTCTTCACATAGGTCGCGGGCTTCGGGGGCAGGCTCTGGAAGTAGCCCTTCCACGTCATCCCGGCGGCCGTGAGCTGGTCCGCGATCGACTGAGCGGACACGGTGTGGTTGACCGTCGTCCCGGCGCACTCCGGATCCGTGGTGGACATCGCGGGAGTGCAATAGAACTGGTTGTCGTCCTGGATGCCGAAGTAGCTGCCGCCGACGTTGGCGACGTAGTTCGGCTCACTTGGGTGGGTCACGCCGAAGTAGTTGGTGGCGAGCCCGTACGTGTTCGCGAGCGCGTTCAGATGCGGCGCGTCCGGGTTGCCGATGATCGTCCCGTACGACGTGTTCTCCATCATGATCTCGACGATGTGCTGGTAGTGCGGGATCGCGCTGCCGTTGCTCGCCGAGCTCGGCCCGGCGATTCCGATCCACGCGACCACTGCCAGCGCACTGGCGGCGAGGATGATGCGCTTCCTCATGTTTCCCCCTTCTGCAGGAGTTGACTGACGACCGAGCGATCCTCGGCGCGCCGGAGCCGCCCATGGGAGACACCCCGGCAAACGGGGGGAAACGGTGTGGTTACATAGCGCGATGACAGCGACCGACCCGGTCGAGCGGTTCGCCGTCGGCGCGGCGTGCCGCATCGACGTCCCTGCTCACTCCAGGAAAATCGCCGAAATCGCGGTCGGGCTCGACCCCGAGGGCGTCGCCGCCGACGCCGCGCGGAGGCGCGCGTACGTCGCCTGCTCGCGCAGCGACTGGGTGACCGTCGTCGATCTGCTCGAGCACAAGGCGATCGCGTGGGTCCCCGTCGGCGCAGAGCCGATCGACCTCGTCTTCGACCCGCCCACCGACCGGATCTTCACCGCCGACGCACACGCGGACACCGTCTCGGTCGTGGACGCGGAGAGTCTCCGTCTGGTCGCGACGATTCCCGTCGGCGGCTATCCGTCGGGGCTCGGCTACGACGCCGACCGGCGGCGCCTGTACGTCGGCAACTCGCTCGGCGGGACGATGAGCGTCATCGACGTCGACACGCTCGAGACCGTGGCGACGGTCGAGGCGGAGATCGGTGCGGGGGCGATCGAGCTCGATCGCGAGCGCCGCATCGTCCTCTGCGTCAACTTCATCGCTGCGTCGGTGACGCTCGTGAACGCCGACACGAACGAGCCGTTCGGACGCATCGACGTCGGTACCGGCGCGTGCGCGGTCGGCGTCGTCCCCGAGCGCGGCGAGGCGTTCGTCGTCAACTCCGTCGCCGGTACGGTCAACCGCATCGACGTCGAAGGGGCGCGCGTCGTCGAGGAGCTGCGCGTCGGCGAGGCGCCGGTCGGCCTCACGGTCGCGCCCGCGCACGACCGCGTGTACGTCAGCAACCGCGGCGCCGGCACCGTCAGCGTGCTCGGCGTCGCCGACGGCGCCGAGTGGACGCAGATCCCGGTCGGCGACGGCCCCGGCGGCGTCGCCGTCGACCCCGTCGACGGGCGGCTCCTCGTCACCGACGCGGGCAGCGGCACGCTCACGATCGTTGAGGACCTGCTCGCCGGCCGGCCGCCGCTCTCGGCCCGCGAGCAACTCTCGCCGCTCGTCGGCCGGCCGCTGCCGGAGTTCTCGCTCGTCGACCTGCGCACCGGCGAGATCCGTTCGAGCCGCGAGTGGGCCGAGAAGCGCTACATCATCAACTTCTTCGCCAGCTGGTGAGGACCGTGCAACGCGGAGGCGCCGTTCCTCGAGGAGCTGCGTCACCGTGAACGAGACCGGTCGGGTCTCGACGTCATCCACATCGACATCTGGGAGGGATCCGACCCGAGGCCGGAGGTCGAGCGCTTCGTCGAGATGTGGGGCTTGAAGGGGACCGTTCTCCTCGACGAGACCGGCGAGTACGCGCGCTCGCTCGGCGTCCGCGGCGTGCCGACGAACCTCGTCGTCGACGCGGACGGGACGGTGTGCGCCTTCGGCGTCAGCCGGCTCGACGAGCTGGACTCGGCCATCGACCGGATGCTGCAGCGGTAGCGACGTCTCGCGGGTAGGTCCTCAGGCCGCGGAAGAGGAGGTACGCGCTCGCGGCGAGCGGGACGAGCATGACGACGAACGTCCACTGCAGCCCGCCGCGGCCGCCGCCGAAGACGTAGTCGCTGACGGCGCCGAAGAGCAGCGGCGCCAACGCCTGCGCGAGCGATCGGAGCAGCGTCCGCACCGCTTCGGCGCGGCCCCACAGGAGCGCGGGCATGATGTCGAGTCGCGCAGCATCGAGCGGCGGGTTCTGCGCCGAGAGCGCGAAGACTGCGGCGATGAGGTACAGGATCGCCGAGCTTGCGCTGCGCATGAAGAGCGCAGGCGCGAAGAGCACAGGCGTCAGCGCGGCCGCTCCGATGGCGACGTACAGCCGGCCGTTCAGCCGCCCTCGGCGCAGCAGACGGTCGCCGAGTGCGCCGCCGAGGAGAACGCCGCCGATCGCGCCGATGCCGACGACGAGCAGGAGGATGTTCGCGAGCGCCTGGCCGACGCCGTACTGCTGCTTCGCGAACTCGACGCCGAACGTCTGCACGCCGGCGAGGAAGTAGTAGCCGAGCGCGCTCGCGGCGATGAGGACGATGTTCGTGCGGATGCTGAGCACGTAGCGCGTCGCCTCGACGATGTGCATGCGTCGCGGGTCGACGCGCAGCACGAGCTCCGGGTCGGCCTCGAGCCCGCGCTCGCGTGCGAGCCGCTGCGCGTCCGTCTCGTGCGGCTCGTCGTCCGGCGCCGCGACCGGTGGGTCCTCCCCTTCGTGCACGAGCACCCCCTTGCCTCCGCGGCGCGGCTCGGGCAGTCGCGCGACGAACACCGAGAGCACGAGCGCGGGGATGGCGAGGATGACGAATGCCGCGCGCCACGAGGCGGCGGCGATGTCGCCGCTGACTGCGAACCCGAACCCGGCGCCGAGCAGCTCCCCGGCGAGGATGTAGCCGTAGATGCGGCCGCGCTCCCAGCCGCCGAAGTAGTCGCCGACGAGCGACGCGATCATCGGGCCGGCGGACGCGGTGACCGCGCCGAGGAAGATGCGCGCGACGAGCAGGTCGCCGAAGTTCGAGGCGGTCGCACTCCAGATCATCGCCACGGCCCAGAGCACGATCGCGATCGCGAGCGTCGAGGTACGACGAACGCGGTCGGCGAGGACGCCGAAGGGCAGCGTGGCGACCGCGCCGACGAGCGAGGTGGTCGTGACGAGCAGGCCGATGTCGGTGTTGCTGATGTGCAGGCCGTGGCGCAGCTCGGTCGCCGAGGCGCCCACGGTCGAGACGTCCGCGGCGCTCAGGCCGAGAACGCCCGCGAGCACGAGGATGACCCGTGTGCGCTCACGCCCGCCGAGCGCGACCGTGAGGCGGTCGGCGCCCGCTTCCGCAAGCTCCGCAAGCAGCGAGCGTGCGGGTCTGTCTTCGGCCACGGTCGCAGACTAGAGTTGCAGCCGAGTGGACGAGGCAGTGATTTCCGTCCGCGGGCTGCGCAAGCGCTACGCAGCAGTGGAGGCGGTCGCGGGTATCGATCTCGAGGTCGGGCGCGGCGAGATCTTCGCGTTCCTCGGCCCGAACGGGGCCGGCAAGACGACGACCGTCGAGATCCTCGAGGGCTTCCGCCGCCGCAGCGACGGCGACGTGCGAGTGCTCGGCGCCGACCCCGAGCACGCCGGGTCGGAGTGGCGCAACCGCGTCGGCACCGTCCTGCAGTCGTCCGCACCCGAGCCCGGGCTGACGGTGCGCGAGTGCATGCAGCTCTATGCCGGCTACTACGAGGCACCGCGCGACATCGACGAGACGATTGCCCTCGTCGGTCTCGCCGAGAAGGCGGAGACGTTCGGCGAGCACCTGTCGGGCGGCCAGCGGCGCCGGCTCGACGTCGCGCTTGCACTCATCGGCGATCCCGAGCTCATCTTCCTCGACGAGCCGACGACCGGCTTCGACCCGTCTGCACGACGCCAGGCATGGAGCGTCATCGACGGCCTGCGCGAGCTCGGCAAGACCGTCTTCCTGACGACGCACTACATGGACGAGGCGGAGAACCTCGCCGACCGCATCGCCGTCATCGCGGCGGGCCGCATCGTCGCCGAGGGCACGCCGCAGACGCTCGGCGGCCGCGAGCGTCTTGCGGTGGGCATCTCGTTCACGCTCCCGAACGGCGTCGACGTGCGCGATCTCCCTCTGCCGGCGTCGAGCGCGAACGGCCGCGTCGTCGTCGAGAGCGAGCGGCCGCTGGCAGACGTGAAGACGATCGCCGACTGGGCGATCGCACGCGGCGTCGACCTCCCCGATCTCGAAGTTCGCCGTCCGTCGCTCGAGGACGTCTACCTCCGACTCACCGGGAGCGTCGAGTGATCCTCCATCAGTTCCGCTACGACCTGCTCGCGTTCTTTCGCAACCGCCAGTCTCGGTTCTTCACGATCGTCCTCCCCGTCCTCTTCCTCGTCATCTTCGTCAGCGTCTTCGGGAATGACACGCTGAAGAACGGCGTCAAGGGATCGACGTACTACGTCCCCGGCCTCGCAGCGCTCGGCGTGATCGCGGGATCGTTCGTCAACCTCGTCATCTCGGTGACCGCGCAGCGCGAGTCGGGCGTGCTCAAGCGCCGGCGCGCGACGCCGGTGCCCGCATGGGTGCTCATCACCGGGCGCGCGCTCACGGCAATCGTCATCGCGCTCGCGGTGATGACGACGCTCGTGCTCATCGGGCGCTTCGCCTACGGCGTGAGGCTGCCGACGCATGCACTTCCAGGCGTCGTCGTCACAGGCGTCGTCGGGGCCGCGAGCTTCTGCTGCCTCGGCTTTGCCCTGACGACGGCGATCAAGAACGAGGACGCGGCGCAGCCGACGGTGCAGGCGGCCATCCTGCCGCTGTACTTCATCTCCGGCATCTTCATCCCGAACGTGAACCTGCCGACGTGGCTGCACGACATCGCGGTGGTCTTTCCCGTCCAACATCTATCCGACGGCCTCCACCGCGCCTTCGACCCGGCGACGCACGGGGCCGGAATCGTCTGGAGCGACGTCGGGATTCTCGCACTGTGGGGCGCGGTCGGTCTTGCCGTCGCGCTCTGGCGCTTCACGTGGACGCCGGTCGCCACCGCCGCCTGAAAGGAGCACGCACATGAACCAGATCGAGACTCGAACGGGAACGTGCCCGAATCACGGAACGGTGCAGGCGACGCGGACGGTGCCGCGGCCGAGCTTCCCGTTCGTCGTCTACGCGATGCGGCGGCTGCTCGCCGCGAGAAAGCCGTTCCGCTGTCCCGACTGCGGCTCGCCCGTCACGGCCGGCTGAAGCGGATCGATCGCGACTCCGATGATCCAGACGCCGAGGCGCCGCCCGAGCGTCGGGTCCCAACCGCGCCGGTGGCACGTGCGGAAGGCGTTCTCCGCGGTCGAGCGCCTCAGGTAAAGCCCCGAGTACCTCACGCCTGCATGCATGGTGCGGCCGGGATCGGCTGGAGCCGTGTCACCCGGACGATGATCGGCCGGAATGCTCGGTCTTGAGTCGTGGCTTAGACTCGCGGCTTGAACGTCGCCGCGCTGAAGAGCGCCGCCCGAGCCGCGATCGTCATCCCCGCGGTGTTCGCGTTCGCGGACAAGGTCATCCAGCAGCCGCAGACGTCCCTCCTCGCCGCGTTCGGCTCCTTTGCCATCCTCGTGTTCACGGAGTTCGGCGGCCCCCGCCGGGCGCGGCTCACCGCGTACTTCACGCTCGGGTGCGTCGGCGCGCTCGACATCACGATCGGGACGCTCTGCTCCCGCACGCCCTGGATCGGCGCCGTCGCGATGGGAGTCGTCGGGTTCGCCATCCTCTTCTCCAGCGTGTTCGGCGGCTACTTCGCGGCCGGGGCGACGGGCGCGATCCTGACGTTCGTCCTCCCCGTGACGATCCCGGTCTCTAACTCGGTCATCCCGCAGCGGCTCGAGGGATGGGGCATCGCGCTCGGCGCGGGCACGCTCGCCGCCATGCTGCTCTGGCCCACGCGGGAGCGCGCCGACCTCCGCCGCACGGCGGCGGAGGCGCTGCGGACGGTCGCCGACTATCTCGACGGAAACGCATCCGCCGACGCCGCGCACCGCGCGGCGTCGGAGCTCGGACGGCGCTTCCTCGGGTCGCAGCACAGGCCGACGGGCCCGACGGGGCCGGCGGCAGCGCTCAACTCCATTCCCGATGAGCTCGACTGGCTCGTGTCTTTCATCACGCCGCCGCTCGAGCTCTCCTGCGCCGAGGATCGCGAGGCGCTCGCCGCGGCAGCGGCGGCCTTGCGTGCCGGCGCGGCGACGCTCGAGGGCGGCAGCGAGCGACCCGACTTCGAACGTCTCGCGGCGGCGCGCGACGCCGTCGCGCACGCGCTCGTCCGGCGTCTGCCGGACGTGCCCGACCTCGACGCGATCGAGCCGGCCTTCCGCATCCGCGTCGCGACGTACTCGGCGCGTCAGATCGGCGCGTACGCATTGCTGGCGACGGGGGCCGCGGTGCCCGAGCTCGACCGCACCGATCTCGTGCAGCCGAGCACGCCGCACACGATGCTCGAGCGGCTCGAGCAGATCGTCGTCGAGCACGCGAACGTCGGCTCGGTCGTGTTCCAGAACGCGGTGCGCGGGGCGGCCGGCCTCGGCCTCGCCGTCTACATCGCGGAGAGCACCGGGCTCCAGCACGGGTTCTGGGTCGTGCTCGGAACGCTGTCGGTGCTTCGTTCGAACGCGCTCGGAACGGGACGGTCGATCGTCAGCGCGCTCGCCGGGACGGCTGCCGGCCTCCTCGTCGGCGCCGCGCTCGTGATCGGCATCGGGACGCACGAGTCGGTGCTGTGGATCGTGCTGCCGTTCGCGATCCTGCTCGCGTCGTACGCGCCGCGTGCGATCTCATTCGCGGCCGGCCAGGCCGGGTTCACGGTCACGCTCTTCATCCTCTTCAACATCATCCAGCCGGTCGGGTGGCGCGTCGGCGTGGTGCGCGTCGAGGACGTCGCCATCGGCTTCGCGATCAGCCTCGGTGTCGGCCTTCTCTTCTGGCCGCGCGGGGCCGCCGCGCTCCTCCGCCGCCAGCTTGCCGACGCGTTCGCACGCGGGGCCGACTACGTCGTCATCGCCGCGCGCGACCTGATCGAGGGCGGCTACGACGTCGAACGCGCCGAGCGCGCGTCCGACACGGCGATCCACCGCTTGGACGACGCACTCCGCCAGTACCTCGCCGAGCGCGTCGCGACGGAGTTCAACACCGAGGACGTGGCCGCAGCGGTGAACGCGGCGAACCGCGTGCACCGAGCGGCGCAATCGCTCGTGTTGTTCGGCCGCATGACGGATCCGCGTGCGCGCCTCGACCGCTGCGGACGCAACCTCGACCGCGAGCTGCACGCGCTCCAGTCGTGGTATCTGTCGCTCGGCTACGCCCTCGTCAACGTGCGGCCCGTGCCGCCCGCGCACATCCGCGACACGGAAGGGCGGCAGCTGCTGCTCGAGTGCGTGCGGGACGGCGTTCGCGGCGACGACAAGGCGACGGCGCGTGGCGCGATCGTCCTGCTCTGGGTGACGCAACACCTCGACAATCTGTGGCGGCTGGAGGAACGGATCGCCGAGCGCGTCAACACTGCGCGTGCCGAGACGGCCGAGAAGAGCGTCCTCGGCCGTCTCCGAGTGCTTGCGTCCTGATCGTGTTCACAGATAGTTGATTGCTCAAGCGTCGCTCTGAACCTCCGTCTATACGAACATGTGTTCGTGTCAGGAGGGGCGTCCATCCTCCACGCCGACCTGGACGCGTTCTTCGCGTCCGTCGAGCAGCGCGACGAGCCGCGACTCCGGGGGCGACCGGTCATCGTCGGCGGTGGAGTCGTGCTCGCGGCGAGCTACGAGGCGAAGGCGTTCGGCGTCGAGACGGCGATGGGCGGGCGCCGCGCCCGCCGCCTCTGCCCGCACGCGATCGTCGTGCCGCCGCGCATGTCGGCGTACTCGGAGGCGAGCAAGGCGGTGTTCAAGCTGTTCGAAGAGGTCGCGCCCGTCGTCGAAGGGCTCTCGATCGACGAGGCGTTCCTCGACGTGAGCGGGATGGAGCGCAGCGTCGGAACGCCCGTCGAGATCGCGACGCGACTCCGCCGCCGCGTGCGCGACGAGCTCGGCCTGCCGATCACGGTCGGGATCGCGCGCACGAAGTTCCTCGCCAAGGTCGCGAGCGCCGTGGCGAAGCCGGACGGGCTCCTCGTCGTCCCGCCTGACGCGGAGCTCGCGTTCCTCCACCCCCTTCCGGTGGAGCGTCTCTGGGGCGTCGGGCCAGTCACCGCTCGCAAGCTCCGTGCACGCGGGATCACCACCGTGCGGCAGGTCGCGTTTCTCTCCGAATCGATCCTCGTGTCGTTGCTCGGGCCGGCATCGGGCCGGCAGCTGCATGCGCTCGCGCACAACCTCGACCCGAGACCCGTGCAACCGCGGCGTCGGCGCCGCTCGATCGGGTCACAGCGCGCGCGAGGGCGAGCGCCCTGGTCGGCCGAATCGGTCGACGCGGATCTGATGACGCTCGTCGATCGCGTGTCGCGCCGCATGCGGAACGCGGGGCGCCGGGGACGCACCGTCGTCCTGCGCCTTCGTTTCGACGACTACACGCGCGCGACGCGCTCGCACACGCTGCCGGCGACGACGGCGAGCACGGAGCGCATCCTCGCGGCGGCGAGAGCGCTCCTCGTCGATTCGCTCCCGACGCTGCAACGGCGCGGGCTCACACTCGTCGGGATCTCGATCGCCAATCTCGACGACGACGCGCAGCTCGTCCTCCCGTTCGACCGGAACGAGGAGCTCGACGCTGCGCTCGACCTCGTGCGCGAGCGCTACGGCGCCGATGCGATCGTACGCGCCGCGCTGCTCGGCCGGTCGCCCGGGATCACGATGCCGCTCCTCCCGGATTAGTCGACCCAGGCGGAGTCGGCGACGATGCCGTCGCCGCCCTCGGGCCGGTCGGAACCGATGGCGATGATCTCGAGCCCGTCGTCGCCCGCCTCCCAGGCGCGCACGGTGCCGGGACCGACGCGCACGACGTCCCAGCGGCGGACGTCGCGCACCTCGTCGTCCAGCCGGACCCGGCCGCCGCCGGCGACGACGACGTATGCCTCCTCCTGCTCGCGGTGGCTGTGCGCCATCGGCGAGCGCACGCCCGGCTCGTACCGCAGGTACGTGACGCCGAGATGCTGCGAGCCGATGTGCTTGCGCGCGAAGCGTGCCTCTATCCCCGGCGCGCGCTCGCCGGCAGAGTCCTCGAGCTCCTTCAGGTTGACGATCGCGTAGTCGCTCATGCTCGCTCCTTCATGATCGCCTGGAACCGCTCGAGGCTCGATGCGGGCCACAGGCTCTTCGAGTCGTAGTAGACGTCGACGGCGGGCGTCGACTCGGGCAGCTCGATCCACGGGAGCTTCGAGCGCGTGAAGATGTGGACGTCCGGCGCGACGCTCGACGGGTCGTCGAGCGTCCCCGCACGGACGAACGCGATCTCGGGCCGCGTGTAGTGACTGTAGACGGCGACCTTGCACGACGGGCAGCGAATGACGGTCTGTGCGCTCCCGTCGTCGCGCGGCACGCCGACGGCCTCGGTGGCGCCGTCGACCTCGACACGACCGGTCTCGATCAGCAGGTTGATGACGAAGGCGCTCCCCGTCTGCCGCTGGCAGTTGAGGCAGTGGCAGCAGTGGACGAACATCGGCTCGTCCGCCAGCCGGTAGCGGACCGCGCCGCACGAGCATCCGCCTTCGAGGGCCATCAGCGGGGTTATATCGGGTGGCGCCGGTTGAAGCCCGGCGCCACCCGGTCGGGCTACTTCGCCGAGGAGTGCCGCGTCGTCTCGCTGGCGATCGGCAGCTTCTTGTTGTAGACCGTGTTGTCGCTGGCCGACATCACCTTCGTGTCGAACGCCATGTCCACGACCATCGTCGCGAACGCCTTCGACATGAACGTGAGCACCGTCGGATCGTTGTTGCTCAGGTTGTCGCACCACCGGAACGGGTTGTCGACGCAGCCACCGTCGAAGCTCGGGACGTTGCCTTCGTAGTTCCCGAGCGATCCGCCGAACAGGTCGACCTCGTGCTGCGTCTTGCAGCAGTCCTGGCCGGTGAGCAGCCCGCCCGCCGGGATCCCGGCGAGGTTGAAGTTGTACGCGTCAGTCCCCGTCGGGCCGAGGAACTCGTGGTTCTTCCCGATCGAGTCGAAGTACCCGACCGCCTCGTCGCGGGAGACCGTCGACGCCTTGTACACGCGGTTCGGGAACTGCGTCGTCACGGTTCCGCCGAAGAAGTCCGGAGCCGCCGGATCGAGGACGCCGATGATGTAGTTCGGCGTCGCCGTCACGTCTGCGTCGAGGTCGTACCCGATGTGGCTCAGGTCGTTCGACGAGAGACTGTTGATGTACGCGGCCGAGCCGAACAGGCCGAGCTCCTCACCGCCGAACCAGGTGAAGCGCAGCTTGTTCGTCGGAGTGACGTTCCTCATCATGCGAGCGATGTCGAGGATCGTCGTCGAGCCCGACGCGTTGTCGAGCATCCCGGCGCCGTAGATCGCGTCCAGGTGGGCGTCCACGACGACGACGTGGTTCTTGTCCCCGCCCTTCGAGTCCGCGATGACGTTGTAGTCGGGCGCGTTGGGCTGCACGAGCGCCCGGATCGAGATGTTCATGACGACGGGCGCCGACTTGGACTGGTTGTAGAGATCGAGGCCGATCGCGTACGACGTGAAGGCGACCGGGATCGTCGGGATGATCGGGTTGCCCGCCGCGTCGATGAGGCTGCCGTTGATGACGCCGGTGCGGCCCGGGTTCCCTTCGTTGAAGATGATCACGCCGGACGCGCCCGCTGCCTGGGCGTTCTGCACCTTGACGCCGAAGTTGCACGTGCCGCGCTGGATGAGCGCGATCCGCCCCGGCGTGAAGCCGCTGAAGTCCGAGGCCGTGCATCCGCTCGACGAGCTCGGGCTCGACGTCGGCGGGATGACGATCCCGCCGGCAGGCTGCACCGCCGCGTTGGCCGTCCCCGTGCTCTGCCCCGGATTCCAGTCGTCGGCGAGGACGTACTGGTGCGCGGTCGGCGAGACCTCGCTGAACGACGGCGTCGCGGTGTACGCGTAGTACGTGAACGTGTACTGCTGGATCGTCACGTCGTATCCCCAGCTCTTCATGAGCGATGCGACGTAGTCCGCGGACGCCTTGTATCCGGGCTCCCCGGAGTTGCGGGACGGATGACCGTCCGCAGGGCTCGGGTTGGCGTTCGCGATCGCCTGGAAGTCCTGCATGTACTTCCAGAGGTCGTTCTGCTTGATGCAGGGAACGAGCTTCGCGGCGGTGTCGTTCACGCTCGAGTCGCACTGAGCGGTCGTGACCGAGCGTGCGGCGGTACCTCCGCCTGCAGTGAGCCCGAACACTCCCGCCCCGGAGACGATGCAGAGCAACGCCAGCCAGATGCGGCTGCGTCGCGTCCTGACGTGCTGCGGCATGAGACCTCCCCTGGTGGTTGAGGAGGACGGAGCCCCGGGTGCCGCCGGCCGCGTGAGTCCCCCCTCCCTCCGGATGGCGGGATGCTACGGCAGCGGGCTCGCTTCACGCAGTGGGAAAGGCGACCGTGACGCGGAGGCCGCCGGAGGCGTTGGCCTCCGCCGTCAGGGTCGCGTCGTGGGCGCGGGCGACGGCGTCGACGATGGAGAGGCCGAGCCCCAGGCCGTCGGGATGATTGCCGCGGCCGCCGTTCAGACGCTGGAAGGGCCGGAACAGGCGGGCGAGCTCGGCGGGCTGGATCGCCGGACCGCTGTTCGCGACGGTCAGGACGCTCGCGCCGTCGCGGGTCGCGGTCTCGATGTCGATGCGGCCGCCCGGAACGTTGTGGCGCACGGCGTTGTCGACGAGATTCGCGGCGAGACGCTCGACCAGGCGAGGATCGCCGTTCGTCGCGGCGTGCTGCAACGTGGTCGTGATGCTCAGCCCGTCGGGCTCGACTGCCGCGACCGCCGCCTCGGTGACGAGCCGGAGGTCGACAGGCTCGCGGACATCGAGGCCGCGCTGGCTGCGAGAAAGGGTGAGAAGCGCCTCGATCAGCCGTTCCTGCTGTTCGCCGACTGCGAGGACCCGCTCGCAGGTCTCGCGCAGCGAGTCGGTGTCTGCGTGCGGATCGCTCAGCGCCACCTCGATCAGCGCGCGCTCGAGCGTGAGCGGCGTCCGGAGCTCGTGGGATGCGTTCGCGACGAACTGCCGCTGGGCCGCGAACGACATCTCGAGTCGCTCGAGCAGGTCGTCGAAGGTCGAGCCGAGCTGCGTGAGCTCGTCGTTCGGGCCTTCGAGCGAGAGACGCTTGTGCAGGTTGCTCGCCGTGATCTCGCGCGCGGTGTTCGTGATCGTGCGCAACGGCCGCAGCGCGCGACCGGCGATCACCCAGCCGAGCCAGAGCGAGAGCAACCCCATGATCGCGAGGGCGATACCCGAGTTGATCAGCAGCTGGTGGAGGGCGGCGGTCGATTGCGCGTGCGCAGCGACTTTGATCGCTTGCGCGCCGGGCGGAAGGCGAAAGACGTTCCCTGAGACCTGGCCGACCTCCGGGGTCGGGACGGCGCCGACCGAGCCCTTGGCGAGGAGGGTCTGAGCCACCGCGACTCGTCCCGACGAAAGGAAGAAGCCGCCGGTGTACTTGTGGCGGACGAGGAAGTACGTGACCGCGAGCATGACGGTGCCCGAGGTGAGGAAGAGCCCTCCGTACGCGAGCGTGAGTCGCATGCGGATCGTGCGTGCGGGAAGACGCAGGGTCATGCGCCGATCCTGTACCCGCTGTTCGGGATCGTCTCGATCACGGGAGGATCGCCGAGCTTGCGTCGCAGCCTGTTGATGGTGACCTTGACGACGTTGCCCTGCCGGTCGGCGTACTGGTCCCAGCTGCGCGCGAGCAGCTGTCTCGTCGAAACGGGGGCGCCGTCGGCTGCGAGCAGCACCTCGAGGACGTCGAGCTCCTTCGGGGAGAGGTCGAGCCGCCGGCCGTCGCGGGTTGCGACGCGGCGCACCGTGTCCAGACGGATGTCGCCGCGCGCCACGACGGGCACGGCGACGGGTCGGCCGCGGCGGGCGAGCGCGCGGATGCGCGCGACGAGCTCGGCGAACGCGAACGGCTTCGGGAGGTAGTCGTCGGCGCCGAGCCCGAGTCCGTCGACGCGATTCTCGATCGTGTCCGCCGCGGTGAGCATGAGTATGCGAACCGATGCGCCGCGGGCGATGAGCGCGCGACAGACGTCGTCGCCGTGGAGCTTGGGCAGATCGCGATCGAGGAGGATGACGTCGTAGCTCTCGCGTGCGCTCTGCCGGAGTCCCTCCTGCCCGTCGAAGGCGATGTCGACTGCCATTCCCTCGCGACGCAGCCCGACCGCGATCGTCGTCGCCAGCTCCTTCTGATCCTCGACGACGAGGACGCGCATCAGACGGTGCGCAGGGCTTCGGTCGGAGACATGCGCGCCGCGCGGATGGCGGGAAGAAGTCCGGCGATCGCTCCGATGAGGATCGCGGCCGCGAGCCCGCCCGCCCACGCAGTCGCTGGGACGACCGTCGTCCCGTGCTTGACGTGCGCATACACCGCAGTCGAGATCGCGCCGGCTCCCACGCCGACGGCGCCGCCGATGAGGGCGAGCAGGATCGCTTCGGAGAGGAATTGCGTGCGGATGTTCCTCCTCGTCGCGCCGAGGGCGCGACGCAGGCCGATCTCGGAGCGTCGCTCCAGGACGCCGATCAGCATGATGTTGGCGACTCCGACGGCACCGACGAGCAGCGACACGGCGCCGAGGCCGAGGAACAGGCTGTTGAGTGCGCCCTGCGCGGCGGCGCGGGCAGTGAGCGCGGCGGAGGGTTGGCTGACCTGGACCTCGTTGGGGGCGGCGGGGTTCGCCGTGGCGGCAAGCACGTTGTAGACGGCCTGTGTCTGGCTGGTCACGCTCCGAACGTAGATCGTCGTCGGGTGGCCGTCGAGGCGAAGGTAGCGCTCGGCGGCGGGAAAGCCGACGAGCACGGACGAGTCGATCTCCGGGGCGAGCGGCGCGCTGCCGAGGATGCCGGCGACGTAGAACCACATCCCGCCGAGCCAGATCCGCTCGCCGGGGTAGAGGCGGTCGATGCCGAGCAGGCTCGCAGCCGACGCGCCGAGGACTGCGACCGGTTCGTGGGCCGTGGCCGCGTTGAGATACGCGCCTTGCACGAGGGGCGCCCCCACCGCCTTCGGTAATCCGAGGCTCGCAGCCTGGACGGCGAGCCCGTTCGTGTTGACGGAGGGGATGTACGGGCTGCGGTAGACGCTCGCGCTCGTCGAGCCTGTCTCTTGCACCTGCTGCACGGGCCCGATGCGGGAGATCATGCCGGGCGCGGCGAGCGGCAGCTCCGCCGTCTGTCCGAACAGCGTCTGCCCGTTCGTGACCGTGAGCAGGTTCGTCCCGAGCTTGTCGATCTCCGCGAGCAGCCCTGCTTGCGACGACGACGACAGACCGAGCACGGCGACGATCGCTGCGACGCCGATCGCGATTCCGAGCGCCGACAACGCCGCACGCACGCGTCGCGTGCGGAGGCCGACGCTCGCGATGCGCGCGAGATCGGACAGGCGAAGCCGTGGCGGCTCGACGCTCATCACCGTGGCAGGTTGAGGAGCGAGAACGCGGCACGCAGTGACGTTCCCTTCACGGCCGCGGTGACCGCGTAGCCGCCGGTGGACTCGTTCGCGGCGAACGGGGGCGCGACCGCGATGCCTTTTCCGTTCGTCTTGACGGCGACCCGACGGTGGTGGCCGCGCATCGTGAAGCGGCCGCTCGCCCCTTTCGCGGGCGTTGCGAAGATGATCTTTGCGCCGGCGACCGGGTTCCCGTTCTTGTCGGTGACGGTGACGGCGAGCGGGATCGGGAAGCGCGCACCGACGGTCGTGCTCTGGCCGCTGGCGGCACCGACGGTGATTGCGGTGGCGGCCCCGGCGCGATTCTCGAGCGCGAACGTGACGGGCTGTGCGCCGGCGATGGCTGCGGTCGCGGTGTACGCGCCGGCGGTCTTGTTGGCGATGAGCGGCGGCGCCGTGGCGATGCCGTTCACGTCGGTGAGCGCGGCCGCCTGCGTCGTGCCGCCGAGGAAGCCGGCTCCGGCGCCGTTGTCGGCAGCTGCGATCGCGAAGGTGACCGAGGCCCCCTCGACCGGCTGGCCGTTCGCGTCGTGCACGCGCGCCTGGAGCGCGTGCGAATAGCGCGTTCCCACCGTGGCGATCGCCCGCGCCCCTACGGTCGACGCTGCTTGAAGAGTGCTCGTCGCAGCGTGGTTGTCGAGCGCGAACATCGCGACCGCCTGCAGGCCCTCGGTCGAGGCAGTGGCGGCGAACCTGCCTGGGTTGCCGTTCGCGAGCAGCGGCGGCGAGGTTGCGATCCCGTCGGCGTTCGTGACGGCGGTCGCCTGGCCGCCGCCGAGGAAGCTCGCCCCGGCCCCGGTCGCGCCGGGAACGATCGCGAAGCTCACCGCTGCACCCTGGACCGATGTGCCGTTCGCGTCGGTGACCCGAACCTGTAGCGGCGTCGCGTACTGCGCGTTCACCGCCGCTTCCTGACTCGCTGGGTCCTGTGCGGCGATCGCGGCCGGCAGCCCGTTGGCGGTATTGCTCAGGCCGATCTCGACACTCCCGTAGTCGGACTGCGCGTCGACCGAATAGTTGCCGACGGTGTAGTTCGCCGTGAACGGCGGCGCGGTCGCCGTTCCCTGCGCGTCGGTTCCGACGGTGGCGGAGTGCGAGCCGGTGGACGGGAAGATCCCGCTCGCGCCGCTGCCGGGAGCGTCGAACTCGACGGTGATGCCGGCGAGGTTCCCCGTCAGTGGGCAGCCGTTCGTGTTCGCGAGCCTCACCGAGAGGTTCTGCGGGAACGACTTTCCGAGCTGGCCCATCTGTCCGCTGCCGCCGGCGAGCACGAGCTCGTTCGGCGCGTTCGACGTCGGGCAGGCGTTGCCGGCGGCGCGGGCGCCGCCCGAGGGGGCGACGAGCGCGACGAGGGCGAGCGGTGCGAGCAGGACGGCACGTCTCATGCTGCCTCCCTCCTGTTGTCGGCGACGATGCGCCCGTCGAGCAGGGCAATCTGTCGCGGGAATCGAGCGGCGATCTCGTGCTCGTGCGTGATGACGACGATCGTCGCCCCTTCGGCGTTGAGCTCGTCGATCAGCGCCATGATCTGCTGCCCCGTTGCGCTGTCGAGGTTGCCTGTCGGCTCGTCTGCGAGCACGATCGCAGGACGACCCACGAGCGCGCGCGCGATCGCGACCCGCTGCCGCTCGCCGCCGGAAAGCTGCGTTGGCCGCGCGGTCAGCCGGTCGCCGAGCCCGACGCGCGCGAGCGCTTCGGCCGCACGCTCACGCCGCTCGGACACGGGCACGCCCGCGTACAGAAGGCCGTCGGCGACGTTCTCGAGGATGGTCGCGTGCTCGGCGAGGAAGAACTGCTGGAAGACGAAGCCGATTCGCGTCGCCCGTACGGCCGCGAGCTCGCTGTCCGACATCTCCGCGACGTCGAGGCCGGTGATCGAGACCCGACCCGAGGTCGGCCGTTCCAATGTCCCCATCAAGTGCAGCAGCGTCGACTTGCCCGAGCCGGACGGCCCGACGATGGCGAGAAGCTCGCCCACCTGCACGGAGAAGCTCACGCCCTGCAGCGCGGGCACCGGCGGAGCGGAGCCGTACGTCTTCGTCACCGCCTCGAGCTCCAGCGTCGGCACGCCGTCGCCGATCTCGGCGACGGACGTGATCAGCGTCGGTGCTTCGCTGCTCATGCCGCGGGCACCACCACGTGCTGGCCGGCCGCGATGTTGCCGCTGACCTCGACGTAGCCGTCGGCGTCGTCGACGAGCCCCGCGCTGACGGCGACCAGCTGATGCACGCCTGTCGACTCGACGACCTCGACCGCGTACCCGCCGCCGGCGAGCGCGAGCAGCGCATTCACCGGAACGGCGAGCACGTTGCGGACGGTGCTCGACGTGATCGACACGTCGACGGAGGCCTGGTCGAGCCTCCCCGTCGCTCCCGGGCGGTCGGGAGTCACGTCGACTTCGATCGTCGGGCTGCTCGACCCGTTCCCGTTGTCGGACGGCGTCGTCGCGACCGTGCCGACGAAGGAGACGTGGCCGGTCGTCGTCGAGTTGTCCGGGAGCGTGATGACGACCGGGTCGCCGACCTTCACGCTCGATTGCGACGCGGCGTCGAGGGCGATCGTCACGACCCGCCGCGTCGAGGTGACGCTGAGCACCGGTCCCGGCTGCACCGGTGCACCCAGGGTCGGGGTCACGGTCGTCACACGCACTGCGCCGGACGCGAACGCGACCGAGCCGATGAGGAGCTGGCCGGTCACCGCGACGCCGTGGGCCTGCTGGAATCGGTCCACCGCCGCCACGGTGTCAGACGTATAAGCGTCCCCGGCCGGTGCGCCGTATCCGAGCGAGCGCAGGTTCCAGTTGAGCTCGCTCACGTCGGGGCCGGGACTCATCCCCGGCATGAACGCGCGCGACGCGGGCACGCTCCCGTAGAGGAGCACGGCCGGCTGGCCACCGATCGCGTACAGCGACTCGTTCCGCCTGACGACCTGGCCGACCTTCGGCAGCATCGTGTACACCGCGTTCTGCCCGTACGTCGCCGCCGTGCCCTGCGCCTGCGACATCGACGCTTGCGCCGATGTCAGCGCGCGCTCGTCCGTGTCGACCTTGCCTTGCGCGCTCGTGACGCCCTGCCGGTCGGTCGCGACCGCCTGCGCGTCGGTCGCGCACGGGGCCGCCGTCGCGCCGCCGCCCTGCGACGACGCGCCGCTCTCGGCGGCGTTTCCGTTGCGACAATCGACGCCGAGCTTGCGTGTGTCGGCGGCGAGCGACGCCTGTGCTTGCGTCAGCGTCCTCTGATCGGCGGAGAGCGCGGCCTGGGCCGAGGTCACCGCGGCTGCCGCCTGCTGCACCGATGCCGGCGCCGTCCCGCCGGGAACCGACACCGTCGACGCGTCGGCGTAGCCGAGCGTCGCGCTCACTTGCGTCTGCTCCGAGAGATCCCGCCGGACGACCGTCTGCAACGCCGTCGGCGCGCCGTTGTCGGGCGAGCCTGCGGCAGCGGGCCCGCCCCCGAACGGATCGACGACGACCAGGACGACGGCGACGACGATCACCGCCGCGACTCCGGCGCCCGCGAGCACCCGCCGCCGAACCGGAAGGGGAGGAAGGCGTCTCACTTCCCGCCGGCCGGGCCGCCGGTCCCGAACTTCGGCCGGCCGGGCAGAAGGCTCTGGCACGCCTGCTGCGCCTTCTGGAACGTCGGCGAGTTCGGATTGAGATCCGAGCTGCCTGTGCCTGCCTGGATGGCGATGTGGGCGCCCCCGCCGGAGAAGTTCGGATCGGGAAAGTCCTTGACGCCGTGCGTGCGCATGCAGGCCGAGAACGCGAGCGCCTGCTGCTTCATCTTCGCGAGCTGCTGCGGCGTCGGTTGCCCGCCGTTCGGCAGCAGCTTCCGGCAGGTTGTGATCGCCGTCCGGACCTTGGGCGAGCCAGGATCGATACCGAGGCTCGACCCGAACTGGATCACGCCCTGACCGTTCGGGTCGGGGAAGTTCGGCACGCCGTTCTTGCGCACGCATGCGGCGAACTTGGCGCCGTCCGCGGCCGAGCCGACCTTCATCGCGATCTCACCTTGTCCCTGCGGCCGACCCGAACCGAGCGGGCCAGAAGCAGACGGACTGTTGCTCGGGGCGGAGTCGGTGGTCGTCGTATTCGCTCCGGCGAGATCGGCGACGCCGGGCGAGCCCCCACCGCCGCCGCATGCGGCGGCGACGAGGACCAACGCGGCCAACGAGGCCGCAAGCGCGACGCGGATGAGATGGCGTGACTGCATTCGAGGATCAGCTCCTGGTTCGCGGAAATCTCTCCCTCAAGGGAATACCGCGCGCGCGGTAACAGCGGGGTCACAGGAACCGTTACCTCGCTCTCACGGTCACGCATCACCGCGAGCAAAGCACCGCTCTCTAAATCGCATCTAAAAGAGAGCACTCATCCCCCATGCGTCCTGGCATATGCGTCGTATGCGGCGTTCGACGGCATGTACGGAGGCCGGTACTTCGCGCAGGCGTTGTTCGCGGCCTGGAATCTCGGCGAGCCCTGGTCGAAACCGTGGTCCGGGATGCGCCCGCTGCTGTCGGGATCGGGGAAGTTCGGGACGCCGTGCGCGCGTACGCACCGCGCGAACGCCAGACTCAGCGTCTTGACCCGACGCAGCTGAGCCTGGTTCGGTGGCCTGCCGCCGTTCGGGAGCAGGTGCCGGCAGGCGGCCTGGGCCGCTTGGAACTGCGTGCTCGTGACGCTCAGCTGCTCCAGGCCGACCTTGGGGATGTCTCCTGCGCTGTTGGGGTCCGGGAACTTCGACACGCCGTTCGAGCGCATGCAGCTGGAGAACGCGACAGCTCCGTTTTGCTGCTGCGCGACGTGATCGCTCGGGGGGCCGCCGCCGCACGCGGCCGCAAGGAGGACGATGCCGGTCGCGACGACGAGCCTCATGGCAGGCCGAGCGCCTTTCGCGCCCGCGCCTCGCAGCTGGTCTCCACCGTCTGGAACTGCGGCGACTGCGTGTCGATCCCGGGAGGCACCGACTGGCCCGAGCTCGTGGGATCGGGGAAGTCCGGGTACCCGTGCGCGCGCAGACAGGCGGCGACCTTCAGCGCGAACGTGAACTTCTGCCGCTGATCCTGCGGTGAGCCCGTGCCGCCGCTCGTGAGGAGATGCTTGCAGGCCACGTTGGCCGCACTCGCCGTCGCCTTGGAGACGCCGAGATGGAACTGCTGAAAGTCACCCTGTGGGTTGGGGTCGGGAAAGTTCGGCACGCCGTGCGTGCGCATGCAGTGCGAGAAGGCACGCGCCGAGGCTTGACGGGTCGTCGAGGTGGTGGTCACCACCGAGCTGCCGCAGCCTGCCGCGAGCACCACGAGGCCGGCGACCGCGATGCGCGGTCCGGTCACGAGCCGTTCGGTCTGCCGTACGGGAGACCGCGCGGTATCAGCTTCGTGCAGATCGTCGCAGCGCTCCGGAACCGCGGCGCCTCCCTGTCGATGTTCGGCGGGAAGTCGACCCGGACGTGGTCGTTCGGGAACGTCGGGTCGGGGAAGGTCGGATAGCCGTGCGTGCGCATGCACGCGGATGCCCTCAGGTAGTCCACCTGCTCGGCGGGAGTGATGTTCGGCGTCTGGTCGCCGGCCTGGAAGTCGTAGTTGCAGAAACGCGTCTGGATCGCCTGCACCCGGGACATGTCGAGCCCGAGTCGCCCGATCTTCGACTTGTCGAACACTCCGTTGATCTCGGGGTCCGGCCACTTCCGTATCCCATGCGCCCGCATGCAACGGGCAAAGGCGAGCGCACCCGCAGTGCCGTGTACCGCGACGCCGGCACCTCCCGGAGCGCCGCCGCCACCGCCGCAGCCGGCCGCGACCAATGCGAATGCGGCGGCCACGACCGCCAGGGCAATGCGCAGCCTCGTCACGAGCCGCTCGGCCTGCTGTACGGGAGACCGCGCGGGATCAGCTTCGTGCACATCGTCGCGGCACGCCTGAACTGCGGCGAGCTCTGGTCGATTCTCGACGGGACGCTGACTCTCGCTTCGTCGTCCTGGAAGGTCGGGTCGGGGAAGCTCGGATAGCCGTGCGTGCGCATGCACGCGGCGGCCTTGAGGTAGTCCGCACGGTCGGCGGCCGTGAGGTGCGGCGACGACGGCCCGAGGCTCCCGCCCGGGAGCAGAGACGCGCAGGCGTTGCTCGCGGAGTCGAACGCGGAGGGGTTGGACTGCCTCGCGGCGACGACCTCGCGCTTGTCGATCCCGCCGCTGCTCGTGGGGTCGGGGAAACCGGGCACGCGGTGGGAGCGCATGCAGCGCGCATAGGCGACGAGTCCGGTCTGCGCCGTCCCGGAAGATGCCCCGTTCGCAACCCCTGGGTTACCGCCGCCACCGCCGCAGCCGGCCGCGAGCAGCGAGAGCGCGGCGACCGAGACGACCGCGGTGACGATGCGACGCATGAGGAAAGCTCACCACCGCAACATGAACGAGCCGGCGCCGAGGCTGAGAGGTTGCTGAGAGCTTCCTTAAGGCTCGAGGCGGAGAGTGACGACCACGCCTCCACCATCTGCGTTCGCGATGGCGACGGTTCCATCGTGGTCGTCGACGGTCTGCTTGACGATCGCGAGCCCGAGCCCCGATCCGGGCAGCGCGCGGGCGGCGGCGGCGCGGTAGAAGCGGTCGAAGACGTGCGGCAGGTCGTCCTCGGCGACGCCAGGCCCGTTGTCGCGCACGGTGAGCGTGCCGCCGGAAAGGCGAACGTCGACGGTGCCGCCGGACGGGCTCCACTTGATCGCGTTGTCGAGGACGTTGTCGACCGCCCGCTCCAACCGTGATCGTGCGCCGACGATCCGGTGCGGCTCGAGGTCGCTCTCGAAGCGCAGCTCCGGCGCTCGCTGCCGCGCGCGCTCGACTGCCGACGCGACGAGCTCGTCGAGCGCGAGCGGCTCGCGCGCGTCGACCGACCTTCCGTCGCGGGCGGCTTGGATGAGATCGCCGACGAGCGTCGAGAGCTCCTCGATCGACCTGACCGCCGCGCCGAGCACGTGCCGCCGCCGATCGACGGGCAGGTCCGGCCGCGCGAGCAGCTCGATGTTGGCGCGATGTGCGGTCAGCGGCGTTCGCAGCTCGTGCGACGCGTCCGCGATGAGCTGCTGCTGCGCCTGCTGCGACGCGTCGAGGGCTGCGAGCATTGCGTTGAAGTCGACGGCGAGGCTCGCGAGCTCGTCCCGTCCGCTCACCGGAATCCGCCGGTCGAGATCGCGGGTGGCGCTCACCCCTCGTACCGCGACGGCGAGCGCACGCACGGGCCGCAGCACCGCATTCGCCGTCAGCAATCCGAGCAAGCCGGCAACGAGTGCGCCACCGAGGGTCAGCCCGACCAAGAGCCAGCGGACGTGGCCGAGTGTCGCATTCGCCTCCGTCAGCGGACGAGCGGTTCGCACGATCCCATTGCCGGACGACGGCAGGCGCATCGTGTACAGCCGCATCGACCCGCCGAAATGAACGTCCCGGAAGTACGCGGGCG
>DASXLN010000035.1:0-3046 GCA_036496165.1 Gaiellaceae bacterium
GTCGAGAAAGATCTTCGACGTGATCCCGAAGCTGCTGTCCGGGCCGTCGTTGTTGAACACCGTGGGGTACGTGCCGTCCGCGACTGCTGAGACGCAGTTGGGAGCCGTGCAGCCGGGCGGCAACTGCTGGCCGACGGTGACGTTGGCCGAGTTGCCGTCGTAGACGCTGCGGCTCACGACGAGATTGCCCGGAGCGAAGAAGTCGCTTCCTCCACTCGCGGTCGAGCCGGTGATCGCGATCAGCCCCACGATCAGGCCAACTGCGCCAAGCATGCCAAGACGTCGCACGGAAACCTCCATGACTCGAGTACCTGCCCGCCGCCGACTCTTCCGGGCGGCAGGCGTCACATGGGTTTCCGCCTGGTGACTGGCGGGTTTCGGTCCCGCGAGCGGCGCCTTCATGCCCGCGCAGGAGCCCGGCAGCCCCCCGCGGCCGAGCGGCCTGCGGTGCTGAGCACGTCGCCGGCTGTATCCACCTAGACACGGGCGCTACGCTCAATGGATGGCCGTTTCGTCCAGTGCCGTCCTCTCGCAGTCCCAGCTGGAGCGGCTCGCGGAGATCGGCGAGGAGCGGACCGCGGCCGTGGGCGACGTGCTCTTCCGCGTCGGCGACCGGCGGTACCCGTTCATCGCAATCCTCGAGGGCGAGGCGGCGATCGTCGACGCCGCCGGCAACGAGATCATCCGCCACGGGCCGTCCGGCTTCCTCGGCGAGATGAACCTCCTGACGGGACAGACGGTCTTCCTGACCGCGGTCGTGACCGAGCCGATGCGGTACATCGCGGTCGACCGCGACGCACTGCGCCCGCTGCTCTTCGAGGACGGAACGCTGAGCGACCTCGTGCTCTCGACATTCATCGCCAGGCGCGAGTCGCTGCAGCGGATCCAGGGCATTGGCATGGAGGTGATCGGCCCGCGCTCGTCCACGGCGACGAACGAGATCATCGACTTCGCGCGCCGCAACCGGTTCCCATACGTCTGGCGCGATCCGGAGCACGACCCCGAGGCCGCAGCGCTCGTCGAGGGCCTGGACGAAGCCGACCTCCCGATCGTGCGCCTTCCGGGCGACCAGGAGTTGCGCGGACCGTCGGCCGGACAGGTGTCGCGCGCGCTCGGCGTCGGGCTCGAGCTCGCTCCGCGCGAAGAGGTCGACCTCGTCATCGTCGGTGCGGGGCCGGCCGGGCTCGCGGCCGCCGTCTACGGTGCATCCGAGGGCCTGGACACGCTCGTCGTCGAGAGCACCGCGCTCGGTGGACAGGCTGGGACGTCGCGCAGGATCGAGAACTACCTCGGCTTCCCGGCCGGGATCAGCGGCTCGGAGCTCACGACCCGCGCGGTGACCCAGGCGCGGAAGTTCGACGCACGGACGGCGACGCCGTACCGTGCGCTCTCGCTCGAGCCCGGCGTCGACCGCCACGTCGTGCGGCTCGAGGACGGGCGCGAGGTATCGGCGCGAGCCGTGCTGCTCGCCACGGGCGCGCAGTACCGGCGGCTTCCCGTCGACGGCCTCGCCGAGTACGAAGGGCTCAGCATCTTCTACGCGGCCGGCCCGCCCGAGGGGCAACTGTGCGGCGGCCAGCGCGTCGGCGTGGTCGGCGGGGGCAACTCGGCGGGGCAGGCAGCCGTGTGGCTCGCGCGCGGCGGCGCTCTCGTCACGCTGCTGCACCGGCGCGGCGACCTGCGCGAGACGATGTCCGACTACCTCATCCACGAGCTCGAGCACGCGGGCGTCGCCGTCCGCGACCGCAGCGAGGTCGCGGAGCTGCACGGGAATGACGGCCTCCTCGAGGCGGTCACGCTGCGCGACGGCGAGCGCCTTCCCTTCTCGTTCCTCTTCCTGTTCCTCGGCGCCCTGCCTTGCACCGAGTGGCTCGGCGACATCGTCGCGCGCGACGAGCACGGCTTCATCCTCACCGGGGATGACGCCGGTGCCGACCGGCTGCTCGAGACGAGCGTGCCCGGGATCTTCGCCGCCGGCGACGTGCGCTCGGGCTCGACGAAGCGCTGCGCAACAGCCGTCGGCGAAGGTGCGATGGCAGTGCAATTCGTGCACGCGCGACTCGCGGCGCCGACACCGGCAGGTGCCCGGTGAGCAGCCTCGCGATCGCAGAGCGGCCGCGCCTGCGCGGCGTCCTCCACCTCGTCGGCTTCGTCGCGGCGAGCGTCGTCGGCATCGTGCTCGTCGCGAACCTCGACGGACGGAGGCTCGTCGCCGCGGCGATCTTCGCGGCCTCCGCGGTGGCGATGCTCGGCGCGAGCACGCTCTACCACCGCGTCACCTGGAGCACGCGCGCCCGCCTGCGGATGCGGCGCGTGGATCACGCCGGCATCTACGTCCTGATCGCCGGCACGTACACACCGGTCGGCTTGCTGAGCATGCACGGCTGGCTCCAGCACGTCGTCCTCGCAGTCGTCTGGAGCGGTGCCGCCGCCGCCATCGTCGCCAAGGTCTGCTGGGTGCACGCGCCGAAGTGGCTGTCGGCCGTCTTCGGAATCACGCTCGGCTGGGTCGGCGTCGCTGCCATGCCGCAGCTCGCGCACTCGGCCGGCGCCGCGGCCGTCGTGCTCCTCGCCGCCGGCGGACTCGCGTACACCGCCGGCGCGATCGTCTACGCCCGGCGGCGGCCCGACCCGGTGCCGAAGGTGTTCGGCTACCACGAGCTCTTCCACGCGCTGACGCTCGTCGCGCTCGCGTGCCAGTACGTCGCCATCGCCTTCTTCGTCGTTCGTGTCGGCTGAAGCAACAGAAAGGAGCCTCATGCAGGGAACGATGCTCTGGTTCAACCTCGACAAGGGGTACGGCTTCATCCACACGGAGGAGGACGAGCGCCTGTACGTCGCGCGCAGCGGATTCCTGCCCGAACACCAGCCTGCGCTGCGCTGCAAGGGCCGCGCAGTGAACTTCGAGCGGCATGCCGCCGAGGGCGACGCACGCGCGGTCAACGTCTCGTTCCTCACGAGCTCCGATCCACCCCGCGCCCGCCTGCGGCATCAGCGCGGCGGCCGCAGCATCTAACGCGTGCGCTAGATGCTGCGGCACGTTCAG
>DASXLN010000036.1:0-6116 GCA_036496165.1 Gaiellaceae bacterium
GGCGGGACGGTCGTGACGCCGCACGTCGCCGCCGGCGTTGTGCGGGGCGGCGTGACGAAGCTCTTCCACTTCAAGCCACAACGGAAGTTGAAGCTGACCGACGTGCAGACGATCCGTCAGGGCCTCTACGAGGCGGCGCACGTCGGTACGTCCGCAGCGGTCTTCTCGACGTATCCGGTACCGGTCGCGGGCAAGACCGGCACTGCCGAGTCCGGTCCCGGGCGGGACGACCACTCCTGGTACGCGTCATGGGCGCCGGCCGGCCATCCCGAGGTCGTCGTCGTCTGCATGATCGAGCACGGCGGCTTCGGCGCCGAGGCAGCCGCGCCGTGCACGCGCGACATCTACAACGCGTTCTTCCACGTCAAGCCGACCGGCTAGATCCTCACGGAACGTTTACTGCGGCGTAACGCCGCCATCCGTACCGTTGAAGGCATGAGAGAGAACGAATCGAACCAGCAGCACCTGCTGCTCCTGATCGAAGCGGCGCAGCGCGCCGGCCACTCCGAGCTCGAGATCGAGAAGATCGTGGACGAGGCCGTGGAGGCCGACTCCGAGCTCGACGCCGCCGCATAGCCTGCCCTCGCTCTGCGAGACTCCAGGCATGGCGAAATTGACCGAGAGGCAGGCCGAGCTCCTCCGCGGCAAGAACTGGGGAACCGTGACGACCCTCCGCAAGGACGGGTCGCCGCACTCGACGCCGGTCTGGATCGACACCGACGGCGAGAACGTCATCTTCAACACGTCCGCCGGCCGCGCGAAGGAACGGCATCTCCGGCGCGACCCGCGCGTGTCCGTCGTCGTCCTCCCGGCCGAGGACCAGCAATCGGGCTACGTCTCCGTGACCGGCACCGCCGAACTGAGCGAGGACGGCGCGGTCGAGCACATCGACAAGCTCGCGAAGAAGTACCTCGGCCAGGAGAAATACCCGTATCTCCAGCCGGGCGAGCAACGCCTGATCGTCCGCATCAAGCCCGAGAAGGTCGACTCGCTCGGATTCGACTAGCGCCGCGGCAGCTCGACGAGGAACGTCGAGCCGCGGCCGGGCACGGACGTCACCGAGATACGTCCGTCCATGCGCTCGACGAGCTCGCGGCAGACGTACAGCCCGAGCCCGGTGCCGTTCACGCCCCGCGTCTGGTGCGGGTCGAGGCGGTAGAACTTCTCGAAGATCCGCGGCAGCTCGGAAGACGGGATGCCGACGCCGTGATCGGTGACTGCGAAGCGCGCCCACCGCGAGTCCGCCGCGACGTGGAGCACGATCGCCCCGCCGCCGGGCGAGTACTTGACCGCGTTGTCGAGGAGGTTGTCGAGCACCTGGCGGAGACGGCCCGCGTCGGTCTCGATCGGCGGCAAGGAGCCCGACGCCTCGAGCGTGACGTCCGCCTGCGATCGCATGCGCGCCGCCTCGACGGCCGCCTGCGCAACCTGGCCGGGGTCGACGACCGCGGGCTCGAGGCGCAAGCCGCCGGACTCGAGCCGGCCGACGAAGAGGATGTCGTCGACGATCGCCGACAGGCGCGCCGCCTGCTCGGCGATCTGCGTCACGAGGTCGCGGCGGAGATCCTCGCGCCCGGAGAAGTCACGCTCGGCGAGCGTCACGGCCGCGCCGTAGACGGCGGCGAGCGGCGTTCGCAGCTCGTGCGACACGGTGGCGACGAAGTCGGATTTCAAGCGGTCGAGCTGCCTGTCGGCGGTGACGTCGCGGAACGCGTACGCGGTGCCGTCGGAGGACGGCACGCCGGAGATCGACAACCACATCTCGCGTCCGTCGATCGTCGCCGGCACGGTCCGAGCAGCAGCGCCTGCAACGGCGGCGATCTCCTCCCAGCCCTCGAAGACGTCGCTCGCCGGCCGGCCGCGCGCGTCGTCGCCGCCGATGCCCGTGATCGTCTCCGCCGCGGCGTTCCAGATCCGGATCGTGCCGCTGGAGTCGACGAGGAAGACGCCGTCGGCGATCGAGTCGAGCGCCTCGGCGGCCTCGGCGCGCTGCTCCGCCTCGTTGAAGAGACGTGAGTTGTCGACGGCGACCGCCGCGCGCGCAGCGAGGTCCTCGGCGAGGCGGAGATCCGTCGTCGAGAAAACACGTCGCGACTCGGCCGAGACGAAGAGGATCGCGCCGATCGTGCGGCGGCGCGCGACGAGCGGCACGCACATCGTCGAGTACACGTCGATCTCCTCGAGCTCTCCCGCGAGCTCCTTCGGCGCGTCGACGTCCGCGGCAGTCGAGAGCGGCGATGCCCGCTCCGACAGCTCGGACACACCGGTGCGGATGACCGCGGGAATTCCGACGGGAGCGTCCAGCCTGATCGGGTGCGCCTCGAGGATTGCGCGGACGACGTCCTGCTTGCCGCCCGCGTGCTCGACTGCGCGCCGTTCGATCGACCCACCCGGGCCCACGATGTAGATCACGCACCAGTCGCCGAGGCGCGGGACGGCGAGCCGCGCGAGCGCGTTGAGCGTCTCGTCGTAGTCGAGCGAGCTCGCGAGGACGTCGCCGGCCTCGACGATGAACGCGATACGCCGCTGCGCGTCGAGCTCGCTGCGGTACAGACGCGCGTTCTCGATCGCGAACGCGGCGCGGCGGCCGAGCTCCTCCGCGAGCACGGCGTCCGGCTCTTCGTACCGCCGGCCCGACTCGGACCACGCGAACGTGAGCGCGCCGAGCGTGCGTCCCTGCGTGACGAGCGGCACCGCGATCGCCGATCTCGGATCGAGCTCGGCCATCAGCTCGAAATGCCGGTCGTCGAGCGTCGTCTCCCGCAGCGACTCGGGCGTGAAGTCGGGGAAGTGGACGGTGCGCCCGCTCGCGAGCGCCTGCGCCGCAGGCTGCCCCGAGCCGGCGACCGGCGGATAGTCGCGGTGGAGCGTGTCGAGCAGCACCTGCTTGCGCGGATCGGCGGCGCGAACGGCGACGCGGCGCGGCGACCCGTCGTCCTCGACGAGGTCGACGATGCACCAGTCAGCGAGGCGCGGCACGACGAGGTCGGCGAGCGTCGAGAGCGTGACGGCGTAGTCGAGGCTCTCGGCCAGGAGGTGGCCGGCCTCCGACAGGAACTCGAGCCGGGCCTCGGCGCGCTCGCGCACCATTGCCGCAGCGAGCAGGTTCGCGATGCTGCGCAGGAAGATGACGTCGTCGGGCACGACCGGCTCGGCGGAGTCGACCGCGAGGACCCCGAGCATCCCGCCGCCCTCGCCGCGGACCGGCGCGACCGCCATCGTCTCGGTGATTGTCGAGTCGCGCTCCCGGAATGCGCGCGCAACGGGCGAGTCGGCATTGATCGCGACCCGGTCTCCGACGGCCCAGCCGATCGCCTTGGTCGCGACGAGGAAGTCGCCGGAGTGCTCGAAGAGCGCGACCCTCCGCGTTTCGAGGCCGTCGGCGACGGTCGCGACCGCCGCTTCGACGAGCTCGGGCACCGTCGCCCCTGTGAGCGCCGCCCGGCCGAGCTCGGCGACGAGCATCTGAAGCTGGTCTCGACGGGTCATGGGCGGATCAGATGCTACGTCGGCTACCGTCCGACCGGATGACCGCAGGGGTCTTTCTCGTCCTGTCGGCCTTCCTCGCCAGCGCGGTCGAGATGGTCGAGGCGCTCACCATCGTGCTGGCCTCGGGGGTCGCACGAGGCTGGCGCTCGTCGCTGACGGGCGTCGGCGCGGCCGTGCTCGCGCTCGCCGTCATCGTCGCCGCCCTCGGGCCGGCGTTGACCGTCATCCCGCTGAACGCGCTGCGGCTCGTCGTCGGCGGGCTGCTGCTGACGTTCGGGCTTCAGTGGCTGCGCAAGGCGATCCTGCGCGCGAGCGGCTTCAAGGCGCTGCACGACGAGGACGCGATCTTCGCGAAGGAGCTGGCGGAGGCGCAGACGGCGGAGCGCGACGAGCGCGCGGGCATCGACTGGTACGGCTTCACGCTCTCGTTCAAAGGCGTCCTGCTCGAGGGTCTCGAGGTCGCGTTCATCGTCCTCACCTTCGGGAGCACGCAGGGCAGCATCCCGCTCGCGGCGCTGGGGGCCGGTGTCGCGCTCGTGCTCGTCGCGGGCATCGGCTTCGCCGTGCGCGCGCCGCTCACGCGCGTGCCGGAGAACACGCTCAAGTACGCGGTCGGCGTCATGCTGACGACGTTCGGGATCTTCTGGTCGACGGAGGGCGCCGGTGGGAGCTGGCCCGGCTCGGACGCCGCGCTCTTCGGTGTCCTCGCATTCGTCCTCCTCGTGTCGTTCGCATCCGTGGCGGTTCTGCGCCGGAGGCGGACGATGCTCGTCGCTGCGGGAGCAGGCGCGTGAGGCGTATCGCCGCATTCGGCCGCTTCTGGTGGGACTTCGTCGTCGGCGACGACTGGGTCGCGGCCGCGCTCGTCGTCGTTGCCATCGGTGCGACAGCGGCGGTTGCGGCGAGCGGCATCGCCGCGTGGTGGGTGATGCCGCTCGCCGTCGTTCTCGTCCTCGCCGTCTCGCTGCGGCGCGCGACCGCTCAGTCCTAGCCCCAGACGTATCCGGGATCGGTCGACGTCGGAGGCGGCGTCCCGCCGCTCGTGCCGCCGCCCGTCGAGACGGCTGCCTTCACGAGGGCACCCTTCGTGTTGACGACGTACCACTGCTTTTCGAATCCCTGGCCGTTGACCTGGCCGGACTTCGTGTCTCCCGCGAAGAAGTAGAGCGGGAAGCCCGCGTACGTCACCTGGCGCATGCCGTTCTTCGCCGCGATCGTGCCCAGCAGCGACGCCTTGACACCGGTGCCCGCGGCCGGCTTGGTGCCCGCCTTCACGAGCAGCTGCGGCCAATACTTCGCGCACGTCGCGTTGCTCGTGCAGCGGTTGACCCCCTTGCTGTCGATCGTGTAGCGGTAGAGCGTCTTCCCGTTCGCGGCGACGAGCACCGTTCCGAACTTCGCGTTGGCGACCGCCTTCACGGACGCCCCGCTCGAGTGCGATGCGGACGTCGCCGCCATCGCCCCGCCGGCTGCCACCGCCGCCACGACCACCGCGGGCAAGATCCACCGAATCATCCGACCATCTCCTTTGCCTCGAACTTCCTCTTGGCAGGGATACGCGGCGGCGGGCTCGGCGGATTGCCGCGGGGATAGGGCCGCCGGGGATGGCCCCGGACGGCCCCGTCGCCGGTCCTTACGAGTGTGGCGTCGTGGTCGTCGTCGTCGCGGTCGAGGTGCCGTGTCCGCCGTGATCGTCGTCGCCGTCGTTGTCGTTCTTGCCGGTCGTCGTTCCCGTCGTCTCGGTGTCGATGGCCTTCAGGCCGACGGAGCGGACGCCGAGCGCGCCGGCGGTCGTGGTCGTGCACGCGCCGACATCGGCGCGGACCGTCTGGCCGACGCCGCCGATCGTGACGGTGACCGTCGAACCGGCCGCGATCGAACCGTTGCCCTCGGCCTTCGTCACCGTGATCGTGAAGGTCTGCGGCGCCACCGTGCCCGAGATGTGCTGGGCGCGGCAGGCCTTTCCGCCGTCACCTGGGCCTTTCCCCTTGCCGTTGTCGGCGACGGCGATCGACGCCCAGACGCCCGCGGCGGCGGCGGCCACCAGCAGCAATGCCTTCAGCTTCATCATGTCTCCCTTGTTCGAACCGGTCGGACATGAAGATGGCCGGAAGACGAAAAACTTGCGGCCTGCCACGCACGGGCCTCCCTCCGGGAAAAACGGGTGCTAGCACGCTGTCCGCCTGCACCGGGCTCTTCGTAGCGTTGGACAACTTGGTCGAACGCTTCCCGGAGGAGGACCCGGATGACGAACACGACGCGAAAGCTCATACTCGCCGGCCTGATCGCGGGGATACTCGGGGCCGCATTTCTCGTACTGCCAGGCTTCATCCTCGCAGGCGGCCCGACGATCCCGACGGACCCGCCGATGCCGGGGCTCCACCGTCACTTCCTCGTGCTGCCCGACGGATCGACACAAGAGGTCGGCCCCGACTGGTGCGACAACCAGGACAACCCCGCAATCAAGCTCGCGTTCTACAACTTCCACTACAACATCCACGCGCCCGGCGGCGCTCCCGGCCTTCACAACGGCCAGGGTGCCGAGATCAGAGGGAACCCGGGCTGCGGCCCGATCCCCAGCCACTGGCCGCCGACAGGCTAGGGGGCGTCGTGCGGGGGCGGGGGGG
>DASXLN010000037.1:0-2458 GCA_036496165.1 Gaiellaceae bacterium
GATCAACAACGACCCGAGCATCCAGGACGTCATCCACGTCGGTGACATTCACTCGGGCAGCGAGGCATGCACGCAGGCCTACGACCAGGCGGTCTACAACGACTGGCTCGCCTTCCAGAAGCCGCTGATCTACACACCGGGCGACAACGAGTGGAGCGACTGCACGAAGACGAAGGAGCTCGCCGGCAAGGACGCCTTCGGGAACCCCGTGGGCTCCAACACCGATCCCGCCCTGCAGAACGGCAACCCCCTCGCGAACCTCGACCTCGTTCGCCGGATCTTCTTCGCGAATCCCGGCCAGACGCTCGGCCTGCATCCGATGACTGTCGTCTCGCAGGCGAACGCGTATGACCCGTCGTTCCCAACGGACGCGCAGTACGTCGAGAACGTCATGTGGGAGCAGTCGAAGACGGTCTTCGTCACGCTGAACCTCCCTGGCGGCTCGAACAACGACCAGGACACGTGGAACGGGACGGCCAAGAACGACGCTGCGGAAGCGACCGAGCGCGCCAACCGCACTGGCGCCGACATCCGCTGGCTGAACGCCGCGTTCGCGCAGGCCGAGGCCGACAACGCGCACAGCGTCGTCATTCTCGGACAGGCGGACATGTGGGACCTGGCCGACGTGCTCGGCGCGCCGCACCAGTCGAACTACGAGTCGATCATCGCCGCGATGGCGTCGGGTTCACTCGCGTTCGGGAAGCCGGTGCTCTACATCAACGGCGACTCGCACGTCTATCGCTCCGACAACCCGCTGCAGCAGAACTCGACCTGCTACACGGAGTCGGGAACCTGCACCGACGGTGACGCGTGGTCGCACCATCCGAACTACGACGTCCCGAACTTCCATCGCATCGTCGTGCACGGCTCGACGTTCCCGATGGAGTGGTTGAAGCTGAGCATCGATCCGCGGGCGGCGTGGGAGAACGCCTCGACGCCGACCTCCTGGGGCCCGTTCAGCTGGCAGCGTGAGACGCAGACCCAGCTGACACCCGTTCCCACCCCCTAACTCGATCGACCGGGAGGCCGTCGGGCACGCTCGACGGCCTCCCGCACCCAGCACTCGGGGACGTGGTCGTTGACGATCCCGCACGCCTGCATGGCGGCGTAGACCGTCGTCGGGCCGACGAAGCGGAAGCCGGCGGCCTTCAGCCGTTTCGACAGCTCCTTCGCGCCGACCTCGTCGCGGTCGCGGTACTCCCACATCAGCTCCGGGAGTGGCGTCTCCGTCTCGCGCAGCGCAAGGACGCCGTGCGCGTTCGCGATCGCCGCCTCGATCTTGCCGCGATGGCGGACGATCGACGCGTCGCCGAGCATCCGCGTCACGTCGCGCTCGCCGAAGCGCGCGACCGCGTCCGGCTCGAAGCTCGCGAATGCCGCGCGGAATGCCTCGCGCTTGCGCAGGATCGTGATCCACGCGAGGCCGGACTGGAAGCCCTCGAGGCAGAGGCGCTCGTACAGGCCCCGCTCGTCGATGACGGGCCGTCCCCACTCGTCGTCGTGGTAGGCGATGTACAGCGGGTCGGTCGTCGGCCAGCAGCGGATGCGGCCGTCAGGCCACATGGACCTTGACCACGCCGTCGACGATGCGCACGGGGTACGTCGCCACCGGCTCGTACGCGGGAAGCGACTTCGGCTGCCCGGTGGCGAGATCGAAGGCGGAGCCGTGACGCGGGCAGATCACGCGGCACGTGTCCTCGTCCCAGTCGCCCTCGCACAGCGGTCCGTCGTCGTGCGAGCAGCGGTCCTCGATCGCGTACAGCTCGCCGCCGCAGTTGTAGACGCCGATCGCCAGCGCCGGCCCGGCGTAGATCAGCTTCGTGGAGCCGGGCGGAAACGAGTCCGCCGGCGCGACGTCGATCTCCGCCACCTAGATGAGCTCGAGGTCGTCGGTCCCCGGAGGGAGCGGCGTCCCCTTTGCCTTGTGCAGTGCGATCTTCAGCGTGGTGAGCCCGAGCATCGCGCACTTGAGCCGCACGGGCGTGAGCGGGATCCCGATCTCCTCGAGCAGCTCGTCCTTGTCGAGCACCGCGACGTCGGCCGCCTTACGGCCCTGCACCATCTCGGTGAGCATCGACGTCGCCGCCTGCGAGATCGCGCAACCACGGCCGGAGAACTTCACCTCGTCGATCGTCTCGCCATCCTCGCCGAACGCGACGTAGATCGAGACCTCGTCGCCGCAGAGCGGGTTCTGTCCCTCTGCCTCGGCGTCCGCATGCTCGAGCGTGCCGTGGCCGCGCGGATTCTTGTAGTGGTCGAGGATGACCTCGCGATACATCTGCTCGAATTCGTTCACGCGAATACCTTACGGACGGTTAGGAGCCCTTCGACGAGCTGGTCGATCTCCTCCTCGACGGTGTACAGGTAGAAGCTCGCGCGGTTCGTCGCCGCGACGCCGAGCTTGTGCATGAGCGGCTGGCAGCAGTGATGGCCGGCGCGGATGGCGACGCCGGCGCGG
>DASXLN010000038.1:0-2774 GCA_036496165.1 Gaiellaceae bacterium
GATGGTGACGATCGGCTTGCCGCTGCAGAGCCCGTTCTCGGCCGCCTGTCGCACGTTGCGGTACGGCATGTGGTCGGTGCCGGGGATGAAGCCGGCGTCGCGCTCGTCCGCCTCGCGGACGTCGAGCACCTCGATCTCGCCTGACGCGAGCAGCCGCTCGAGCTCGTCGATCGACACCGGCTCGACCTGCTCGTCGCCGCCGCCAAGCTGCCAGCCGGCGACGTCGAAGATGCCGACCGCCTGCAGCAAGCGAGCCGCGCGCCGAGCCTCCTCCTCGTCGGACGCATGGATCACGAGGGGGCGCTCCGGCAGGACGAACGCGGTCTTCGTCGCGAAGCTCGACCCCGACACCGGAACGTTGACCGCGCCGGAGCGGTGACCCTCCGCGAACGCACGCGAGGCCCGCACGTCGAGTACGACCGCATCGCCGGTGTCGGACACCGGTTCGAGCGCCGGCTGCGCGCCGAGCAACCCGCCGCGGTTCAGCTCGACGATCCGCTCCATGTTCGGCGGCCGCGGCGGCTGCGGGCCGAGCGCGAGCCCGACGAACTCGTCGTGATCCTCGAGCAGTGCATGGTTGTAGCGGCGCTCGAACCCGACCGTCGTCGACGGCTTCGAGCTCATCGCCGCGCCGCAGAGCGAGCCGGCGACGTGGCCGGGATACACCTCGACGCCGTCGCCGAGCTCGACGAGACGATGGAGCGAATGGAAGAGATCCTCCGCGCCGTCGCGCGCCTCGATCGCGAGGTCGGGCCGCGCCGCGTCGCCGACGAAGAGCGAGTCGCCCGTGAGGACGAGCCACGGCTCGCCGCCGCGCGCGCGATCGATCACGGCGAACGCGCAGTGCTCCGGCCGGTGGCCGGGCGTGTGGATCGTGCGGAGGACGACGTGGCCGAGCTCGATCTCCGTCCCGTCCGCGAGCGGCTCGTGCGGGAACGCAGCGCCGGCCGCCTCGTGCACGTGGATGGGGAGGCCGTGCTCGAGCGCGAGCCGCCCGTGTCCGGAGACATGGTCCGCGTGCGTATGCGTCTCGAGCACGGCCGTCAGCCGGATGCCGTGCCGCTCTGCCTCCTCGAGATACGGCTCGATCCGGTAGCCCGGGTCGACCACCACCGCAGTGCCCGCATGCTCGTCACCGACAAGGTAGGAGGCGCACCCGAGATCGTCGTCGACGAACTGCTTGAAGAGCACCCGGCGACGCTAGCAGCGAAGACGGCTATTTCTCTTGAAGTGATGCAGCGTCCAGGGTCTCCTCGCATTCGAGGCAGACCCAGTCGCCGCCCGAGTCCTCGGCGGCACTGAGCGCGGCGGGAACCATCGTCACGCCGCACGTGGGGCAGATCGGCGGCCGCTCGGGGCTCAGCTCTCGCACGGTGCGAATCGTATGGCCGGCGTCACCCGAGCTCTTCGATGATGCGAATGAGCTCGTCGGGCTTGAACCCCTGCTTGCGCGCGTAGTGGATCAGCTCCTTGGCGCGTGCGACGACGGCGCTCTGTTCCGGCGTTCCGGTGATGGTGATGCCGCGGCCCCGGCGGAACTCGAGCAGGCCCTCATCGCGGAGCTGGCGGAGGGCGCGCAGGACGGTGTTGGTGTTGACTCCGAGGACTGCCGCGAGGTCCTTCGCCGGGGGCAGGCGTTCGCCGGGCTTCGCCTCGCCGTCCGCGATCGCGCGGCGGATCTCGGCGGCGACCTTCTCGTACTTGACATCGCGCATGGTGCTAGAGAGAATAGCTCCATCCCTGTGAGCGTGTCGCTTCCTCCGCCGAGGACGGACAGCGACCTCGAGCGCCGCGTCGCCGAGCTGGAGGCGCTGATCGAGGAAGCGCGCCGGCGCGCGCGGCGGCGGCGGATGCGCATCGCGGCGGCTTTCGTCGTCGCAGTCGGGGCGGCGGTCGGCAGCCTGATCGGCTTCGGCGGGGGCGGCGGAGGGACGAGCACGGCCGCGCTTGCGCACAGTCCCGGTTCGCAGAGCCCTTCCGGGAACCCGGGCTTGCCGCCGCTCGGGGCGCTGCCGCCCGGGACGGGAACGGTGGAGTCGTTCGCGTTCGATCCGCGCGACCCGAGGGTCGTGTACGCCATGACGTCGGGCAGCTACGGAGGCGTTCTCTTGGGAGGACACGTTGTCAAGACGATCGACGGGGGCGGGCACTGGCGCGCGACGACGACGAGCGGTTGGCCGGGGTGGCTCGAGGCGCTGACCACCGATCCGCAGCATCCGACAACGCTGTATGCGGGCACCCAGCACGCCGTCTACAAGACAGTCGACGGTGGCCGCGCGTGGCGGCCTTCGCATCGCGGGCTCTACACGCCGGCTTCGGCCGATCGCGAGAAGGGATGGGTCATCGCGCTCGCGGTCGACCCGGAGAACAGCAGCGTCGTCTACGCGGGCTCCGATCGCATCAGCAAGAGCAGTGACGGTGGCCGCAGTTGGAAGCCGGTGTTCCCGCCGCATCCGTTGCCGTCTGCGTATCGCGTCTCCGCACTCGCGATCGCGCCCACGAATCCGGAGACGATCTATGCGATCGCCGCCGACCTGGTTCACGGCCGGACGTTCATCGACGAGTCGAGCGACGCCGGCAGGACCTGGAAGGCGGCAACTTCCGTGCGCGGGATCGAAGACAACGGCTTCGCCACCTCACTCGCCGTCGATCCACGGCATCCGACAACGGTCTACGCGGCCGTCGATGCGAACGTGCTGAAGACGACCGATGCCGGCAAGACGTGGAAGTCGATCGCGTACGGGCTTCCGGTGGCATTCGGACTTTCCCGAGGA
>DASXLN010000039.1:0-6353 GCA_036496165.1 Gaiellaceae bacterium
GCCGCCCGACACGTTCGCCGGCGCGACGCTCGCACCCGGCGCGGCGCGCTGGGACGACGCGCTCGGCGAGTACCTCCTCGACTGGGACGACGTCGTCGCGGGCGCCGATGCGATCGAGTTCGGCCGCTCGCTCACGCAGCATGCGTGCTCGGTGTGCGCGTGGGATCCCCAGCTCGCGGCGAGCATCCAAGGCTCGCCGCCGCCCGTCGTGTGAGACGCTGGCTCCGGCGCATCGGGATCGCGCTGGCAGCGCTCTTCCTCGTCCTCACGGCCGCGTCTCTCGTCTACAACGCGGCGACGTCCGGCCGCGACGTCGCTGCGTCGAAGCTCTACGCGGGGCCGTACGTCGAGGTCGACGGGACGAAGCTCGCATACATGCAGTGGGGATCGAGCGGCTCCCCCATCGTCCTCCTCGGCGGAGCCATCGAGCCGTCGTGGGTCTGGCACGACGTCGGCCCGCTGCTCGGCCGGACGCACCGCGTGTTCGCGGTCGACCTGCCGCCGTTCGGCTACTCGCAGCGGCGCGGCCCCTACACGCTCGCGCGCTGGACCCAGCTCGTCGACGGATTCGCCCGGCGGCTAAAGCTCCACCGGCCGCTGCTCGTCGGCCACTCGCTCGGTGCAGCGGTGGTCGTGTCCGAGGCGACGGCTGCGCCGAAATCGGTCTCGGGCATCGTCCTCCTCGACGGCGATGCGCTCCCCGGTGGCGGCGCCGCCGCGTGGCTCTCGCACCTGCTTCTGGCGCCGTGGTTCACGTCCGCCTACCGGATCGCGACCGGATGGGACTGGCTCTTCCGCCGCGGCCTGCGCACCGCCTGGGGGCCGTCTGCGCCGCCGTTCGCGAAGGCGTTCGTCGACGAGTTCGAGCGGCCGTTCCGTGTGCAAGGCACGGCCGGCGCATTCGTCTCGATGCTCGGGCACGGCATCCAGGGCGTTCCGGCATCGACGCTCGCGCATGTCAGCGTCCCCGCGTTGGTCGTGTGGGGAAGCGATGACACCGTCGACTCCGTCTCGGCGGGACGCAAGGCGGCGGCCACCATGCACGCGCCGTTCGTCGAGATCCCCGGCTCCGGTCATCTCTCGATGCTCGTGAAGCCGCGGCTGGTGGCGCGGGCGATCGAGCGGCTCATCCGCAGGTAGACCGCACTGGACCGGCCGGCCCGGATCAGCCGGAGATCGCGCGCAGCGCGTCGGTGGACGGGACGAAGTAGTACGCGCCCGTCAGCGGCGTCGTATAGCGCGTGAGCGCGTCGGGCGTCCCGCTCGTCAGGCCGGCCATGCTCTCGAGCATCGCGGCGAGCGGGCGCTGCTCGTTGCAGAAGCCGACGAACATCGTCCCGTGGTCGGTGACGGTGCCGTACGGCATGTTGCGGCGGAAGATGTGCCCGAAGGTGTCCTGGTCCGTGCTCGCGACGTGCGAGTCCGCCGGCTTGTCCTCGAGCTCCTCGCTGTCCATCTTGCGCCGGCCGATGACGCCCTCCTGCTCGGCGGGCGGGAGGGATTCCCACGCGGTCGCGTCGTGCGCCCACTTCTGGAGAAGCAGGATCGTCCCGCCCGCACCGGGCCGGCCCTCGGGAACGAGGACGATCTCCGGCGCCTCGACGAGCGTCGGGTTCTCCGTCCCGTCGATGAAGCCGGTGAGGTCGCGGTCGTGCTGGTACGGCCAGCTCGACGTCTCCTCCGCCACGGTCGCGACGGACGCAAGCGCCGCGATCGCGGCCCGGGCGACGTCGAAGACGACGTCGTAGCTCGCGCCGGAGAGCCACAGCACCGCGTCCTGCTGGGTCGCCGGCATGAAGCCGACAGGCTCGTTGAATCCGTGGATGCCTTCGGGCGCGTCGGCAGGCCAGAGCTCCGGCCGGAAGCCGGCGACGAGATTGACGCCTCCCATCGTGGTGCGAGGCTCTCGCAGGCCGGCGACCGCGGAGACGAGATTCCGGACATCCGTCCCGCGCAGCTCGAGGTAGGCGTGCGATGCTGTGCCGAGCGCGAAGATCCCGCTCTGGGGCGACCTCATGCCGCGCATCGTATGGGTCGGCTCACCGATCGAGGGGAGGGCAGGCATGGCCGCAATCGCTTTGCCGGGCATCACCGATCACGAGCGCGAGCAGGTCGACCGCGCGAACGGATCGACGAGCAGGCCCGTCGTGTTCGTCCACGGGCTCTGGTTGCTTCCGTCGAGCTGGGACCGCTGGGCCGCGTTCTTCGAGGAGAACGGGTACGTCGCGGTTCAACCCGGCTGGCCGGACGATCCGGAGACCGTCGGGGAGGCGAAGGCGCATCCAGAGGTCTTCGCCGGCAAGGGCATCGGCGAGATCGCCGACCACCACGAGGCGATCATCCGTGAGCTCGAGCGCAAGCCGATCGTCATCGGCCATTCGTTCGGCGGCTTGCTGACGATGATCCTCGCCGGCCGCGGGCTCGCGAAGTGCTCGGTCGCGATCAGCCCCGCACCGTTTCGCGGCGTCTTGCCGCTGCCGGTGTCGGCGCTGCGCGTCGCAAGCGTCGCGCTGAGGAACCCGGCCAACTGGAACCGCGCCGTTCCGCTCACCTACGAGCAGTTCCGCTATGGCTTCGCAAATGCCGTCGGCGCGGACGAGGCGAAGGAGCTGTACGAGACGTACTCCGTCGCGGGGCCTGGCGAGCCGCTGTTCCAGGCGGCGTCGGCGAACTTCAACCCATGGTCGGAGGCGAAGGTCGACACGAAGAACTCGAAGCGCGGCCCGATGCTGATCGTCTCCGCAGACGGCGACCACACGGTGCCGTGGGCGGTCGCGAACGCGGCGTACAAGAAGCAGTCGAAGAACGGCGCCGTCACCGAGATCGTGAAGGTGAAGGGCCGAGGGCACGCCCTCACGATCGACAATGGCTGGCGCGACGTCGCGGAGACCGCGCTCGCGTTCGTCAGGAAGCACACCTAGTCATGACGCCGATTTCGCGTGGATTCCACGGCCGCCGCAGCGAGGGCGACCAAGCCGCCCGCGTTCCGCCCGGCCAGTACGTCACGCCCGACTTCCCCGTCCTCTCCGCCGGGCCGACGCCACACCATTCGCTCGACCAGTGGAGCTTCGAGATCGTCGGCGAGATCGACGAGCCGAAGGCGTGGACGTGGGAGGAGTTCCAGGCGCTGCCGCACGAGCACGTCACCGTCGACATCCACTGCGTCACGAAGTGGTCGAAGCTCGACACGGCGTGGACGGGCGTCTCGCTCGACACACTGCTCGACGGCGTCGACACGACGGCGGAGTACGTCGTCGCGTATTCCGACGGCGGCTACACGACGAACCTGCCGCTCGAGGACGTGCGAGACGGCAAGGCGTGGGTCGCGTACGAGTACGGCGGCGAGCCGCTCGACCCCGAGCACGGCGGGCCGGCGCGGCTGCTCGTCCCGCACCTCTACTTCTGGAAGAGCGCGAAATGGGTGCGGGGCATCGAGCTGCGACAGGACGACAAGCCGGGATTCTGGGAGAACTACGGCTACCACAACTACGGCGACCCGTGGAAAGAGCAGCGGTACGCCGGAGACTGAACTGGGGCCTCGCCCGCGTCGTCGACGTCGTCGACGAGACGGCGCGGGCGAAGAGCCTCGTCCTCGATCCGCCCGGCTGGCCCGGCCATCTCGCGGGCCAACACGTCGACGTCCGCTTGACCGCGGAGGACGGCTACCAGGCGCAGCGCAGCTATTCGATCGCGTCGGCGCCGGAGGACGAGCATCTCGTGCTCACGGTCGAGCGGATCGACGACGGCGAGGTTTCCCCGTACCTCACCGGGGAGCTTCACGCCGGCGACGAGCTCGAGCTGCGCGGGCCGATCGGCGGCTACTTCGTCTGGCAGGAGTCGCTCGGCGGGCCGCTCCTCCTCGTCGCCGGCGGCTCGGGCGTCGTTCCGCTCCGCGCGATGCTGCGCCATCACCGCGCGGCCGGGAGCACCATCCCGGCGCGGCTCGTCTACTCGGCGCGTACACAGAGCGATCTCCTCTATCGCGCCGAGCTGGAGAGCTTTGACACGGTCGTTACGCTCACTCGAGAGGAGTGGGACGGCCGCACCGGGCGCGTCGGACGAGACCTTCTCGTCGAGGCCGGCTGGCCGGCCTCGGAGATGCCGCGCGTGTACGTCTGCGGTCCGACAGGATTCGTCGAAGGCGTGGCCGATGCGCTCGTCGCGCTCGGGCACGACGCAACACACATCAGAACGGAGAGGTTCGGTCCGACATGAGCACGACCGTCTGTTCCCATCTCGACACCATCGAGTTCACCGAGCTGCCCGATCCGATCGAGGGGTGCGAGGAGTGCCTCAAGACGGGCGACGCCTGGGTGCACCTGCGCATGTGCATGGAGTGCGGCAAGATCGGCTGCTGCGACGACTCGCCGAACAAGCACGCGTCGAAGCACGCGCGCGAGGTATCGCACCCGCTCATCAAGTCGGCCGAGCCGGGTGAGGACTGGAGCTGGTGCTACATCGACAACGTCGCCTTCGTCATCGGATGACGGCGCTCGACGGCAACGCGATCGCCGGCGACCTGTGGCAGGTCTTCGGCGACGACATCTCCGGCGCCGCGACCGTGTGCGCTGCGTGCGGCGCGTCGTCGTACGTCGCCGAGGCCGTCGTCTACACGCGCGGGCCGGGGACGGTTGCGCGCTGCCGCAGCTGCGGCGAGCTCCACATCGTGCTCGTGACGATCCGCGACGTCACCTGCGTCGACATCCGCGGCATCGCGGCCATGACCATGGAGGAGGCATCGTGAACGATCCGCAGATTCATTCGTCGATCGAGCAGCTCGTCGCCGAGGAGCACGAGCTGTGGGAGCGCGAGTCGTCGGGGAACGCGACCGACGGTGACCGCGACCGGCTGAAGACGGTGCAGGTGCAGCTCGACCAGTGCTGGGATCTCCTCCGCCAGCGGCGGGCACGGCGCGAGGCCGGGCTGAACCCGGACAGCGCCGAGGAGCGGCCCGCCGACGTCGTCGAGGGCTACTGGCAGTAATGCATCGCGTCGTCGTCGTCGGCGGCGGCTTCGGTGGGCTGCAGGCGACGCTCGGACTTCGCCAGGCGGACGTCGAGGTGACGCTCGTCGACCGGCGCAACTTCCATCTCTTCCAGCCGCTGACGTACCAGGTGGCGACCGGCGCACTCGAGCCCGGCGACATCGCGTATCCCCTGCGCGCGATCTTCAAGCGAAGCAGCAACGTGCGCGTGCAGTTGGCCGAAGTGGCCGACTTCGACCTCGACGCGCGCACGTTGAAGCTGCGCGGCGTGGGCAACGTGCCGGCGCCGGAGACGCTGGCGTACGACACGCTCGTCGTCGCCGGCGGGTCGCAGTATTCCTACTTCGGGCACGACGAATGGCGCGGGCACGCGGCCGAGGTGAAGTCGCTCGAGTCGGCGGTGGTCGTCCGTAGCCGTCTGCTCGAGGCATTCGAGGCGGCCGAGGAGGAGCCCGACGAGGCGCGGCGCAAGGCGTGGCTCACGTTCGTCGTCGTCGGCGCGGGCCCGACCGGCGTCGAGATGGCGGGTCAGATCGCGGAGCTCGCGAACGACACGGTCGCGCGCGACTTCCGCCGCATCGACCCGCGCTCGGCGCGCATCCTCCTCGTCGAGGCGGCCGACCGGGTGCTGACGACGTTCCCGCCCTCGCTGTCGGCGAAGGCGCGGCGTTCGCTCGAGCGGCTCGGCGTCACCGTGCTCACCGGCCGCACCGTCACCGGGATCGACGCAGAGTCAGTCACCGTCGACGAGGAGCGGATCGCGTCGCGGACGGTCGTGTGGGCCGCGGGCGTAACGGCGTCGAGCCTCGCGTCGCGGCTGGCGGAGCTGTCGGGCGCGGCGACCGACCGCGCCGGGCGCATCACCGTCGGCCCGGATCTGACGCTCCCAGGCCATCCGGAGGTGTTCGCGCTCGGCGACATGGTGCGGGTCGGCGAAACGGTGTTACCGGGCGTCGCACCGGTGGCGATGCAGCAGGGCCGCTATGCGGCGCGCGTCGTGCGCGACCGGCTCGCCGGGAAGACGACGGCGCCGTTCCGCTACCACGACAAGGGCAACCTCGCGACTATCGGCCGCGCCGCCGCGGTCGCCGACATCCGCGGCCTGCACCTCAGCGGCTTCGTCGCGTGGATCACGTGGCTCTTCGTCCACCTCTGGTACCTCGTCGGCTTCCAGAACCGCGTGGTCGTCTACTTTCGCTGGTGGGTGAACTTCCTCACGCACGGGCGAGGGGCGCGGCTCATCACGGAGCGAACGACGTGACGCACGGCCCGGTATCGCGTCTCAAGCAGGCGACGACGACGCGCGCACGACGAGCTCGACCGGCAGCACGACGTTCCGGGCGACGCTGTCGGGCCGCTCGAGGAGGTC
>DASXLN010000040.1:0-6641 GCA_036496165.1 Gaiellaceae bacterium
CTCGCCCGGTAGGCGGCGCCGAGGTCGGCGATGAAGACGGTCGGCGAGTGCGTCGGCCGGATTCCTCCGGCGACGTCGCCGCCGCGCGGAGCAAGAGCGCCGCCGATCACCTCGACGCTCGGGCTCGCCGCCTTGACGGCGTCGTACGTGCGCGCGAGCAGCGACTCGTACGCCGGGGCCGCGGCATCGGCGCCGCTCTCGTCGAACTGCGGCAGCCAATAGCGGTTGAGATTCGGCTCGTTGCCGACGATGAGGTGTCTGACACCGGTGACGCGGACGACCGACGCCGCGAACGCGGCGAAGGAGCTTTGGTCGTCGTCGCTCAAGGGCGTGGTCTTGCTCCCGTAGTTCAGGACCGTCGTCAGGACCTCGAGGCCGTCCTTCTTCGCCGCAGTCATGACGTTGTCGAGGATCGTCGCGTCCGTCGACGAGATCGCCGTCTGGCCGGGGGCCCACAGTTGCGTGACGCGGACGGCGCGGAACCCGGCTGCGGCCAGGAGGTCCATCTGCTTCTGCGCCACTGCAGGGTTCTCCGAGCGGACCGCGTCCTCGGTCGCGCCGACGAGCAGGCTCGGGCCGCCCGCGTGCGCGGCGGGGGAGAGCGCCAGCGCGAGGAGCGCGGCTACCGTGACCAGGCTGTGACGGAACGGGTTCAAGCTCAGCTCAAAGCATTGCCGACGAAGCCCGGTGTGTACCTCTTCCGGGACGCCGACGGCGGCGTTCTTTACATCGGCAAGGCGAAATCCTTACGTTCGCGCGTCCGCTCGTACTTCCAGCGGACGGGCGACGGGCGGGCGCAGATCCGGCAGCTCCCCGCGCGGGTCGCCGACGTCGACGTGATCGTGACCGGCACCGAGGTGGAGGCGCTCCACCTCGAGCAGAACCTCGTCAAGCGCCACCGGCCGCCGTTCAACGTCCGTCTGCGCGACGACAAGTCGTTCCCGTACATCGCGGTCACGGTCGAGGACGAATACCCGCGCGTGATGTTCACGCGCGAGCGGCACCGGCCGGGTGTCTGGTACTTCGGCCCCTACGCGAACGCGAAGAAAGTGCGCGAGACGCTCGACGTGCTCAACCGCGTCTTCCCGTATCGGCCCTGCGAGGGCCCGAAGCCGGGCCGCCACTCCGGCATCCCGTGCCTCGACTATCACATCGACCGCTGCCTGGCCCCCTGCGTCGGCTACGTCTCGAAAGAGGACTATCGCGCGATCATCGACGGCGTCATCGAGTTTCTCTCCGGCGACGTGCGGCCGATCCAGCGCGAGCTCGAGGAGAAGATGCAACGAGCCGCGAGCGACGAGCGCTTCGAGGACGCGGCCCGCTATCGCAACCGCCTGTATGCGGTCCAGCATCTCGTCGAGCGGCAGGCGGTCGAACGCCACTCCGTCGGGACCGCCGACATCATCGGCTTCGCCGCGGAGGGCGACCGCGCGGTCGTGCAGATCTTCCCGCTGCGCGGCGGCAAGATGGTCGACCGCCACTCGTTCCACCTCGAGAACGTCGCCGGCCAGGACGTGACGACGATCCTCGAGTCGTTCGGGCTCGAGTACTACGGCAACACGCCGAGCGTCCCGCCGCAGATCATCGTCCCGCGCGACGCGGGCGACCTGTCGGCCCTCGCTGAGCTTCTCTCCGAGCGGCGGGGGGCGAAGGTGGAGGTGCGCGTGGCCGAACGCGGCGAGAAGCGGCGGCTGCAGCTGTTGGCGGACGAGAACGCGCGGCACGCGCTCGTCAGCGAGCAGGCGCAGTCGGAGCAGCGACGCGCCCGACGCGTCGAGTCGCTCGAGGAGCTGCGTGAGGCGCTCAACCTCGAGTCGCTTCCGATCCGGATCGAGTGCTTCGACATCTCGCACGCGATGGGCCAAGACCCGGTCGGGTCGATGGTCGTCTTCCAGGACGGGCTCCCGAAGAAGAGCGACTACCGCAAGTTCGCGATCCGGACGGCAGGGGACGATCCCGACGACTTCGCCGCCATGGCGGAAGTGATCTCCCGCCGATTCGCCCGCGTCTCCGACCCGACGGGGGAGCCGGCGTGGACGACGGTGCCGAACCTCGTCGTCGTCGACGGCGGCAAGGGCCAGTTGTCGGCTGCGCTCGAGGCGATGCAGGCGTACGACCTCCCGCGCGTCGCGGTGATCGCGCTCGCGAAGCGCATCGAGGAGGTCTTCGTCCCCGGCCGCCCGGACGCGATCGTCCTCTCGCGGCACAACCCGGGCCTCCAGCTCCTCCAGCGGGTGCGCGACGAGGCGCACCGGTTCGCGCTCGGCTTCCACCGCCAGCGGCGCGAGTCGCGCGGGTTCGCCTCGCTCTTCGACGAGCTCGAGGGCGTCGGGCCGGCCCGGCGGCGGGCGCTCCTGCAGTACTTCGGCTCCGTCGACGCAATGCTCGCCGCCTCGCAGGAGGAGCTCGAGGGAGTGCCCGGTGTGCCGGCGAAGACGGCTCGGCGGATCTACGCGCAGCTGCACAAGGCCGGGCGCGCGTGATTCTTACGCAGACTTGACCGATCGTTAACCGCGCGCCTCTAGCCTCCCCGGCATGACGCTCCACCGCATCGAGGACGACCTCCGCGCGCACGCCTGGTACGAGGAGCTCTTCGTCCGGACGATCGCCGAAGTGGAGGCGTTCACGAGCCGGTGGGCCGCCTTCGAGGAGGCTGTCGCCTCGCTCGAGGGTGAGCGTTTTACCGAGTCCGTACACGATTCTTAGCCAAAGCTGATCAATTTTGCGCTTCCATGTGAGGCGTGAGCTTCCTCGCCCTGCTCGCGGTGCACGTGGCTGCCGCCAGTACCAACTGGGCCGGCTACGCCGTCACCGGCTCGACGTTCACCGACGTCAAGGGCACATGGGTGCAGCCTGCCGTCACCTGCCCGGCCACCACCAGGTCGACATACGCGGCCTTCTGGGTCGGCCTCGGCGGGTACGACCACTCGAGCGCCGGGCTCGAGCAGACCGGCACCGAGTCGGACTGCGTCGACGGCCAACCGGTCTACGCCGCCTGGTACGAGCTCCTCCCGGCGGGCTCCGTGCGGGTCCCCATGACGGTCTCGCCGGGCGACACCATCTCCGCCGAGGTCACCACCGACGGCACGACCGTGAACCTCACGGTGTCCGACGTCACGACCGGGGCGACGTTCACGACGCAGCAGACGCCGGACGTGCTCGACACGTCGTCGGCCGAGTGGATCGCGGAGGCGCCGTCACGGTGCTTCGGCAGCCGCTGCCTCCCGTTGCAGCTCGCGAACTTCGGGACGATGCAGTTCAGCGGGTCCTCGACGACCGCGAACGGCCACGTCGGGACGATCTCGGACGCCAGCTGGAGCTCGACCTCGATCGAGCTCGGCGGCGACTCCGGCGCCGCGCTCCCCGATGTTCTCTCGCCCGACGGCTCCGGCTTCTCGGTCGCGTTCACCCAGCCGCAGGTTCAGGTGGCGCAGTCGCCGCCGGTCAAGGCGAAGCCGAAGCCGAAGCCGAAGCACAAGGCGAAGGCGAAGCCGAAGAAGAAGAAGCCCTAGTCCGCCTCGAGGAACGGGTAGCGGTAATCCGTCGCCGGGACGAACGTCTCCTTGATCGTCCGCGGTGAGGCCCAGCGGATGAGGTTCCACATCGAGCCCGCCTTGTCGTTCGTGCCGGACGCTCTCGCGCCGCCGAACGGCTGCTGCCCGACGACGGCGCCGGTCGGCTTGTCGTTGACGTAGAAATTGCCGGCCGCGTACCGCAGCCGGTCCCTCGCCGTGTCGACCGCCGAGCGGTCGCGTGAGAACACCGCTCCGGTGAGCCCGTACGGCGCGCCCGCGTCGATGAGGTCGAGCGTGTCTTCGAATTTCTTCTCGTCGTAGACGAACGCGGTGACGACCGGCCCGAAGAGCTCCTCCCGCATCGTGCGGAAGTTCGGGTCGCTCGTCTCGATCACTGTCGGCTCGACGAACCATCCCTCCGAGTCGTCGGTGCCGCCGCCGACGAGGACGGACGCCTTGCCGCCGGACGACCGCGCCTCTTCGATCGCTGCCTTCTGCGTCGCGAACGAGCTCTTGTCGATGACGGCGCCCATGAAGTTCGAGAAGTCGCCGACGTCTCCCATGCGCAGGGTGCGCACCTCTTCGACGAGCCGCTCGCGCAGCTCGGGCCAGAGGTTCGACGGCGCGAACACGCGCGAGGCGGCGGAGCACTTCTGCCCCTGATACTCGAACGAGCCACGAACGATCGCGGTGGCGAGCGCGTCGACGTCTGCGGAGGGATGCGCGACGATGAAGTCCTTGCCGCCGGTCTCCCCGACGATGCGGGGATAGTTGCGATACGTCCCGTCGGCGATGTTCGCGCCGACCGCCTTCCACATCGAGTTGAAGACGCCGGTCGAGCCGGTGAAGTGGATGCCGGCGAGATCGCGGTGAGCGAGGGCTGGGTCGCCGATCTCGGCGCCGTTGCCGTAGACGAGGTTGATGACGCCGGGCGGCAGCCCCGCCTCCTCGTAGAGCTTCATCAGCCACCACGCCGAGTACGCGGCCGTCGACGCGGGCTTCCACACGACCGTGTTCCCCATGAGCGCGACCGACGTCGGCAGGTTGGCGCCGATGGCCGTGAAGTTGAAGGGCGTCACGGCGAACACGAAGCCCTCGAGCGGGCGGTACTCCATCCGGTTCCACACACCCGGCGACGAGACGGGCTGCTGCTCGTAGATGTGCGTCATGAAACCGACGTTGAAGCGCCAGAAGTCGATCACCTCGCACGCGGAGTCGATCTCGGCCTGGTGCGCGGTCTTCGACTGGCCGAGCATCGTCGCCGCATTCAGCGTCGGGCGCCACGGCCCGGCGAGGAGCTCGGCCGCGCGCAGGAAGATCGCCGCGCGGTCCTCCCACGGCGTGCGTGACCAGTCGTTCCATGCCTCCGCGGCGGCGGCGATCGCGCGCTCGACCTCCTTCGCGCCTCCCTTGTGCACGGTCGCGAGGACGTGCGAGCGCTTGTGCGGCTCGACCGCCTCGAACGTGTCGCCCGTGCGGATCTCCTCGCCACCGATGACGAGCGGGATATCGAGCTGCTGCGACTCCATCTCCTGGAGGCGCAGGCGCAGCGCCTCGCGCTCGCGGCTTCCCGGCGCGTAGTCGCGCACCGGCTCGTTGTACGGCTCTGGGGCTCGGAAGATCGCGTGGGTGCTCATGAGGCGATTCTAGGATGGAGCGATGGTCGAGCAGCTGGCCTACGAGGCGGATGGCTGGGGCGTGGGGGAGCTCGTGCTCGACGGCGGCCGCGTCGTCTGGCACGAGCTGCCGAAGGCGGCGGCGGTCGAAGCCGACGGGGAGCACCCGATCGTCGCGCTCATCCAGGCGTACTTCGCCGGCGAGGAGGCGGCGCTCGACGAGGTGCCGGTCGACCTCGAGTACGACAGCCCGTTCTTCACCCGCTGCGCCGAGGCGCTTCGGTCGGTGCCCCGCGGCGAGGTCGTGACGTACGGGGAGCTGGCGGCGCTCGCCGGCGCGCCGGGCGCCGCGCGCGCGGCCGGAACCTTCTGCGCGCGCAACCGCCTCGGCCTCTTCGTCCCGTGCCATCGAGTCGTCGCCGCCGGCGGCCTCGGGTCGTACGGGTCGTACGGGATCGAGTACAAACGCAGACTGCTGGAGCTCGAAGGTGCTGTCTGAGGACTTGCGCGCCGAGCTCGCCGCGATCGCGCCCGACGCGGACTGCGACCGTCTCGCCGAGCTGTCGGGGCTCTTCCACGTCGCGGGCAGCGTCCATCTGCGCGGCCGCGGGGAGGTCGCACTGCATCTCGACCTCGTCAGCTCGGCGGTCGCGCGCCGCGCGTTCGCGCTTCTGCGCGCGTTCGAGGTCGAGTCCGAGATCCGCACGTACCAGCGGCCGGCCTTCGACCGCTCGACGAGGTACCAGCTCCACGTCGAGGGGACACCGCACGCGTACGACACGCTGCATCGCGCCGGTGTGCTCGACTCGGCGCACCGCCCGGTCGACCATCCGCCCGGGCGCGTGCTCGCGCGGCACTGCTGCCGGCGGGCGTACCTGCGCGGAGCGCTCCTCGGTGCCGGGTCGCTGAGCGGTCCGCGCGACCCGCACCTCGAAATCCGCACCGCCGAGATCGAGGGCGCCCGGTTTCTCGCCGACGTCGCGGCGCGCGAAGGCGCCGAGCTGCACGTGCTCCAGCGCGCGCGGCACGCGATTGCATATGCAAAGGGTGCGGAGGCGATCGCCGACATCCTGGTCGCGGCCGGCGCGAGCGACGTGGTGCTCGTGCTCGAGGAGCGCTCCGTCGTTGCGGCGACGAAGGCGGATGCGAACCGGCTGGCGAACGCGGACCACGCGAACCTCGTCCGCACGGGCCGCGCCGCGCACGCGCAGCTCCAAGCGGTGCGGAAGCTCGACGTCGACGCGCTGCCCGACGATCTCCGCGAGGTCGCCGTTCTCCGGCTGCGGCATCCGACCGCGTCGATCGCCGACCTTGCGCGGCGCTGCCGGCCGCCCGTGACGAAGGCGGCTGCCTACCGGCGCCTCCGGCGCCTGCAGGAGCTCGCCGACTGATCGAGTCGCCGCACAAAGTGCATGTCGCAGGTTGTGCGGAGAGGGCGGGGAGGCTGCGGCTGCGCTTGCGCTGCCGCTTAAAGGTTGACCGGCTTTGCCGGGCAGCCGTCTCATGCCGG
>DASXLN010000041.1:0-3169 GCA_036496165.1 Gaiellaceae bacterium
CGCACATCACGAACGAGATCAAGGCGCGCATTCGCCGCGCCGCCGAGGCCGGCCCGACCGACGTCGTCATCTCCGAGATCGGCGGCACCGTTGGCGACATCGAGTCGCTCCCGTTCCTCGAGGCGATCCGCCAGTTCCGCCGCGAGGTCGGTCCCGAGAACGTCACGTACGTCCACGTCACGCTCGTGCCGTTCATCGAGGCCGCCGGCGAGCTGAAGACGAAGCCGACGCAGCACTCGGTGAACGAGTTGCGGCGCATCGGTATCCATCCCGACGTCGTCGTCTGCCGCTCGCACGAGGAACTGTCGCGGGACATTCGGGACAAGATCGCCCTCTTCGCCGACGTCGACCCGGGCGCCGTGATCGCGAGCCCCGACGTCCGCGACGTCTACCTCGTCCCCTCGGTGCTCAAGGAGGAGGGGCTCGACCGGCTCGTCTGCGAGAAGCTGCACATCGACGCGCCTGCCGCCGACCTCGGCGAGTGGGACGAGCTCACGCGCCGCATCGATGAGCAGCACGAGCAGGTCGACATCGCGCTCGTCGGCAAGTACGTCAAGCTCCAGGACGCGTACCTCTCCGTGCACGAGGCGCTGAAGCACGCGGGGCTGCACAGCGGCTGCCGCATCAACGTGCGGTGGCTCGATGCAGAGAACATGTCGTACGAAGAGGCGGCCGACGTGCTCGACGGCGTCGACGGCGTCCTCGTCCCCGGCGGCTTCGGCTCGCGCGGCTGGGAAGGAAAGATCCTCGCGTGCCGAGTTGCCCGCGAACTCAACATCCCGTACCTCGGCATCTGCCTCGGCATGCACGTTGCCGTCTCGGAGTTCGCACGTCACGTCGTCGGCCTCGACGGCGCCAACTCGACGGAGATGGATCCCGAGACACCGTTCCCGGTCATCGACCTCCTGCCTGAGCAGAAGGGCATCGAGGATCTCGGCGGCACGATGCGCCTCGGCGCACAGGCGGTGGAAGTCGCGGAGGGGACGCAGGCGCGCGAGCTGTACGGCGAGGCGGTCATCTTCGAGCGCCACCGTCACCGGTACGAGGTGAACAACCACTATCGCGAGCAGCTCGTCGAGCACGGCCTCGTCGTCAGCGGGACGTTCGACGGCGGCCGACTCGTCGAGATCGTCGAGCTCCCGGGCCACCCGTGGTTCGTCGCGAGCCAGTTCCATCCCGAGTTCAAGTCGCGCCCGACGCGTCCCGCGCCACTCTTCCGCGGCTTCGTCGGCGCCGCCCTCACCCGCGCGCGCTCGCGTCAGACGCAGCCGATCGCCGCTTAGTGGTTCCTGATCGGGAAGTAGACATCCGCCGTCTTGCCGGCGGTGTTCCAGCCACGGATCCCGATGCGCACCGTGCCAAGGCCGCCCGGCGGGACGATCGCGACCGCGCGGTAGTGGCCCGTGCTCAGCTGCCGCGCGAAAACGAAGCTCGACGCGTCCTTCGTCGGGCAGATGACCTTCACGAAGATCTTCATCGCATCGAACAGATGCCCGGCCGCGTCGCGCAGCGTGAACGACACCGCGAGCTTCGTGCCCATGGACGCCCGCTTCGGGAGCGGGGTCGTGAGCGTCGCGTGGACGCCGTCCTTCGCGGCGGCGACCGGAACGAAGGCGAGTGCCGCAAGGAGCGCGGCTGCCGTTCTCATGCAGGCACTCTACCGCGGTGACAGAGGTCGTCGATCTCTTCCTCGAGCTAGCCGCGATTGCGAGCCCGCCGGGGCACGAGCGTCCCGTCACCGACGTCGTGACGCGCTACCTGCGCGACCTCGGGCTCGCCTCCGACGAGGACGACTTCGGCAACGTCTACGCGCGCATCGAGCCGACGGCGGAGGGAACACCGCTCTTCTTCTGCGCGCACCTCGACACCGTTCCACCCGACGGGCCGCTCGAGCCCGTCCTCGAGGACGGCGTCATCCGCAATGCCGGCGGAACGATCCTGGGCGCCGACAACAAGTCCGCCGTCGCGGCGATGCTCGACGGCGCACGCCGTGTGCTCGCCGAGGGGCGGCCGCACGCGGGCATCGAGCTCCTCTTCACGATGCAGGAGGAGATCGGCCTTCTCGGCGCCGCCGCGTTCGACCACACACGCATGCACGCGCAGCTCGGCTACGTCTACGACCAGGCCGCACCGATCGGCGAGATCATCCTCGGCGCGCCGTGGGCGCAGGGCATCGAGGTCACGTTCCACGGACGCGCGTCGCACTCGGGGATGTACCCGGAAGAGGGCCGTTCCGCGATCCAGGCGGCGGCCAAGGCGATCGCCGACCTGCGCCTCGGCCGCGTCGACGACGAGACGACCGCGAACGTCGGCCTCATCTCCGGCGGTACGGCGGGGAACATCGTTCCCGAGTGGTGCACGTTCCTCGCAGAGGCGCGCTGCCAGGACGAGCGGAAGCTCAATGACATCGTGCAGGAGATGCTCGACGCGTTCACGTTCGCCGCGACGACCGGCGAGTGCGAGGTGTCGACGACGCTGAAGAAGACGTACCGCGGATACAAGTTCTCGAAGAGTGAGGACGTCGTTCGCCTGGCCGCGACCGCGCTCGAGCGCTGCGGCCGCACGGTCAGCTATGCGCTCTCCGGCGGCGCCGCCGATGCGAACTCGTTCAACGAGCGCGGCCTGCGGTGCGTCAACCTCGCGAACGGGATGACCGACATCCACACGCCGAACGAGCGCATCTCGGTCGACGACCTCGAGGGGATGGTCGACGTCACGCTCGCGCTGGTCGAGTCTGCACGTGCAGCCTGATTCCTCCGAGACCGTCTGGAAGGGGAAGCTCCTCGCGGTCACCGTCGAGCGGTGGGGCGAGCACGAGCGCGAGATCGTCGAGCATCCGGGCGCAGTCGCCGTCGTCGCCGTCGACACCGAGGGCCGTGTGGCCTTCGTCCGGCAGCTGCGCGAGGCGACCCGGGGGCTGCTGGTCGAGATCCCGGCGGGGAAGCGCGAGGCGGGGGAGGAGCCACTCGCGACCGCGAAGCGCGAGCTCGAGGAGGAGTGCGGCCTGACCGGCGGCGCGTGGACGCGCCTCGGCGGGTTCTGGACGACTCCGGGGTTCTCGCGCGAGTACATGGACGTGTTCCTCGCCGAAGGCGTCGAGCACGGCGAGGCCTCGCCGGACGCCGACGAGGACATCGAGCTCCTCATGCGTCCCCTGTCCGAGATCGGC
>DASXLN010000042.1:0-2064 GCA_036496165.1 Gaiellaceae bacterium
GTCATCCTCCTGCCGGCAATGGCAGGCGGTGCCTAAGCAACTGGTTTTTCCGAGCCTTCTCGATCTCGTCGGGAACACGCCGCTCGTCGAGCTGAAGCGGCTGTCGCCGCCCGGGGGCGGGCGCATCTTCGCGAAGCTCGAGGGCCAGAACCCGACGGGGTCGATCAAGGACCGCGTCGCGAAGTCGATGATCGAGGCGGCCGAGGCGGCAGGCGAGCTCGAGCCCGGCCGCGCGCTCCTCGAGCCGACGAGCGGCAACACCGGCATCGCGCTCGCGCTCGTCGCGAAGCTGAAGGGCTACCCGCTCACGTGCGTGCTCCCCGAGAACGCGACCGAGGAGCGGCGACGCCTGCTGCGGCTCTACGGCGCGACGATCGTCGACTCGCCCGCCTCGGAAGGGTCGAACGGCGCCGTCAAGCTCGCCCTCGCGATGGCGGAGGCGGACCCGCGGTACTTCATGCCGTTCCAGTACGCAAACCCGGCCAACCCGCGTGCGCACTACGAGGGCACCGGCGCGGAGATCGTCGAGGCGCTCGAGCGCGTCGACGTGCTCGTCGCAGGCCTCGGCACCGGCGGCACGCTCATGGGCGCGGGCGAGCGCGTGCGCGAGAGCTTCCCCGGAGTCGTCGTCGCCGCGGCGGAGCCGCTGCCGGGCGACCCGGTGATGGGGCTGCGCTCGCTCGACGAGGGCTACATCCCGCCGATCCTCGACGTGTCGAAGCTCGACCGGAAGGTGCTCGTCTCGAACGAGGAGTCGGTCGCCGCCGTCCGCGCACTCCTCGACCTCGAAGGCATCTTCGCCGGCGTCTCCGCCGGCGCGGTCGTGCACGTCTCGCGCAGGCTCGCGGGCGAGCTCGACGAGGGCGCGATCGTCGTCTGCATCCTTGCCGACGGCGGGTGGAAGTACCTCAGCGCCGACTTCTGGGCCGCCGACGACGTCGGCGAGTCGATGGAACGCACGTTGTGGTGGTAGTCCCGCAGGCGATCCGCACCGCGATCGCCGCCCATGCGAGAGACGAAGCGCCGAACGAGTCCTGCGGCTTGCTGCTCCTCGACGGCGATCGCGCCGTCGAGTACGTGCGCGCCGTGAACAAGGCGGCGTCACCGTACCGCTTCGAGCTCTATCTCGATCCGCTGCGCTGGTCGGAGATCGAGCTCGAGCAGGCGGTCGTCCACTCGCACCTGTCGTCGGCTCCGCGTCCGTCGCGCACCGACGTCGAGAACGTCGGGCTCTGGGAGGGCCGTCCGTATCTCATCTACTCGGTGCGAATGGACGATCTCGCCGCCTGGCGCATTGCAGGCGGCGAGATCGAACCGTTGGAGCTATCCGACTAGTTCAGCCTGCGGCGGGCGATGAGACGCATCGCCACGCCTCCGCCGATCAGCCCGAGGGCGATCAGCTCGACGATCCAGAGCCGGAGCCCGGTGAAGGGCAGCGTCCCGGAGGTCGCCGAGGTGCCGAGCGTCTTCGCGACGCCGAGGACACCGTGGGACTTGTTCGACTTCGCCGGCGTCGACGCCGGTGCTGCGACGATCGTCTTCGACGCACCCCGGACGCCACTCGACGGTGTGACAGGCGAGGACGGTGCCGTCGGCGAGGACGGTGCCGTGGGCGAGGACGGTGCCGTCGGCGCGTTGCCCGACGGGGACTCGTTCGTCGTCGTCGTTCCCTCGGTCGTGGTCGTCGCCTCGGTCGTCGTCGTCGCCTCGGTCGTGGTGGTCGCCTCGGTCGTCGTCGTCGCTTCGGTCGTCGTGGTCGTCGAGGCCGCCTCCTGGCCGTTGCACTCGTCCTGGTCCTCGTGCTTCGACTCGTCGGACTCGTGCTTCGACTCGTTCTCCGACTCGTGCTGCTTGGCCTCAGCCGACTCGTGGATCTCCTCCTGCGAAGCGTTGTTCGCCTCGTCGTTGTCCTCGCAGGTCTGGACGGTCGTCGTCGTGGTCGACGGCGGAGCCGGGGCGTTGCAGCCGTTGTTGAAGATGGCCTCGGTGGTCGGGTTCCACGACTGTGAGTACACCTGGCCCGCGACGTACGTCGTGCCGTGGACCGTGAACGTCGGGCCGGAG
>DASXLN010000043.1:0-5616 GCA_036496165.1 Gaiellaceae bacterium
CAGCTCGTCGCAGGCGCGGCGGCGCTGGGGGCGACCGTCCTCGTCGGCCTCATCGTCTGGAAGCTCATCGACGGCTCGCGGCCGTCGCTCTCGAAGTACGGCTTCGGCTTCGTCACGCGCGTCGCGTGGAACCCGGTCATCGGGCACGAGATCTACGGCGCCGGCAGCTTCATCTTCGGCACCGTCATCACGTCGGCCTTCGCGCTTCTCGTCGCGACGCCGCTCGCGATCGGGGTCGCGCTCTTCCTAACCGAGCTCGCGCCGCGCGCCATCCAGGCGCCGGTGACGGCGCTCGTCGAGACCCTCGCCGCGGTGCCGAGCGTCCTCATCGGCCTATGGGGCATCCTCGTGCTCGGACCGGCGCTGCGCACGCACATCGAGCCGTGGCTGCATTCGGCGCTCGGCTGGATCCCGCTCTTCGGGCCGCCGTCGGCGGCCGGGGCGAGCATCTTCACCGCGATCATCGTGCTCGCGATCATGATCCTGCCGATCGTCTCGAGCATCAGCCGTGAGCTCTTCCTCGGCGTCCCGCACGAGCTGAAGGAAGGCGCGCTCGGGCTCGGGGCGACGCGATGGGAGATGGTGCGCGGCGTCATGTTCCCATACGCCCGCGGCGGCATCACGGCGGCGCTCATCCTCGGCCTCGGTCGCGCAATGGGCGAGGCGATCGCGGTCACGCAGGTGATCGGCGGCGGCGTCTTCATCCACTGGAACCTCTTCAGCACCGGCGACACGCTGGGTAGCAAGATCGCGGCGTCGTATCAAGGCGCGAGCACGAACCTCCAGGCCGCATCGCTCATCTACCTCGGGCTGATCCTGCTCGTCCTCTCGCTCATCGCGAACATCGCCGCGCAATGGATCGTCCGCCGCTCGGCGCGCAAGCACGGCGTCACCCGCGGAGGGCACGCGTGAGCGCGGACCAGATGCGCGTCGAGGGCCTCGCGCGCCGACGCAACATCAATCACGTCATGGAAGGGCTCGCCTGGCTGGCGGCTGCGGTCGCCATCGCAATCCTCGCAATCGTCGTCTGGTCGGTCGCAAGTAAGGGCTGGAGCGAGCTCAACCTGAACCTCCTCACGAAGTCGCCGATCCCGTTCAGCCTCACGAACGCGCCGCAAGGCCTCTCGAACGCGTTCGCGGGAACACTCGTAATCGTCGGGATCGCGACGGTCATGGCGCTCCCCGTCGGGATCCTCATCGCCGTGTACGTGAACGAGTTCGCGCCCCCGTCGGTCCGCGCCGGTGTCGGCCTCGTGCTCGATGTCCTCGCCGGCGTCCCCGCAATCGTCATCGGCATCTTCGTCTTCGTCCTGCTCGTCGTCGGGAGCGGCCAGAGCGCGCTCAAAGGCTCGTTCGCGCTCGCGATCCTCATGCTCCCCTTCGTCGCACGGACGACGATCGAGGTGCTCGCGCTCGTCCCGAACGCGCTGCGCGAAGGCAGCCTCGGCCTCGGCATCCCGCAGTGGCGCACGACACTGAGCATCGTGCTGCCGCGCGCGATCGGCGGCATCCTCACCGGCACGGTTCTCGCGGTCGCCCGCGTCGCCGGCGAGACGGCGCCTCTCCTCTTCACCTCCTCGCTCGTCGGCACACAGACGAGCTGGAACCCGTCGCATGCCCTCCAGACGATCCCGGTGGCGATCTTCGAGCTCTCGGAGTCCCCCGATCCGAAGGACCACGCACGTGCCTGGGCGGCGGGCTTCATCCTGCTGCTCTTCATCCTCGTCGCGAGCCTCACGGCGCGCTGGCTCGCGACCCGGAGTGCCCGGAAGATCGCCGGCCGCTGATGGAAGGAGCTCAAGACATGTCGACTACGATCGAGCCGAGCATGAGGGTCGAGACCCGCCGTCAGCCGTTGCCTCCGCGCGAGCGGCTCGAGCCGATCTTCCACGTCGAGAACCTCGACGCCATCTACGGCAGCAAGGCCGCCGTCAAGGGCGTGACGATGGAGATCTACAAGAACCTCGTCACCGCCATCATCGGCCCGTCCGGCTGCGGCAAGAGCACCTACATCCGGTGCTTCAACCGGATGAACGACCTCATCCCGAGCTTCCGGATGGAAGGGGCGATCCAGTACCACGGCCAGGACATCAGCGGGTCGAACATCGACCCGGTCGCCGTGCGCCGCAACATCGGCATGGTCTTCCAGCGACCGAACCCGTTCCCGAAGTCGATCTACGACAACGTCGCGTGGGGATGTCGCGTCCTCGGCATGAAGGACAACCTCGACGAGCGCGTCGAGCGTGCGCTGACACAGGCCGCGCTCTGGGACGAGGTGAAGGACCGCTTGAAGGCGAGCGGCCTCTCCCTCTCCGGCGGTCAGCAGCAGCGGCTCTGCATCGCGCGCGCGATCGCCGTCGAACCGGACGTCGTGCTCATGGACGAGCCGGCGTCGGCGCTCGACCCGATCGCGACGCAGGCGATCGAGCAGCTCATGCACCAGCTCAAGAGCCAGTTCACCTTCGTGATCGTCACGCACAACATGCAGCAGGCCGCGCGTGTCGCCGACATGACCGCGTTCTTCTCCATTTCGCACGGCGGCGAGGGCGAGCGCTACGGCGAGCTGATCGAGTACGACGCGACCGAGAAGATCTTCACGGCGCCCGGCGACAAGCGCACGGAGGATTACGTCACCGGACGCTTCGGCTGAGCCGCGCGTAAGAACTGGTACGTCAGTGCGGCGAGCACGGCGCCGAGCGGCGGTGCGACGAGGTAGAGCCACACCGCGTGCAGGTCGCCGGAGAGGAGCGCGGGTGCGAGCGAGCGCGCGGGATTCATCGACGCACCGGTGACCGGGCCGCCGAAGAGCGCGTCGAGGCCGACGGTGCCTCCGACCGCGATCGCAGCCGCCTCGCCGACGGCCTTCGTGTCGGTGGCAACGGCCATGATCACGAGCATGAGGAAGAACGTCAGCACGAGCTCCCAGAGAAACGCCTGGCCTTGTGTGCCGGACGGGAGCGTCGCCCCGTCGTGTGCATGCGCGCCGAGCGAGCCGCGCACGAGCGCGGCCCCGACGAGCGCTCCGACGACCTGCGCCGCCCAGTAGCCGGCTGCGCGCGACCACGGAAAGTGCCGCGTCACGGCGAACGCAAGCGTGACGCCGGGATTGAAGTGCGCGCCCGAGATGTGCCCAAGCGCGTAGATCATCACCATGATCACGAGCCCGAACGTCAGCGCGACGCCGAGATGCCCGAGCGCGCCGGTCTTCGCGTCGACGACGATCGCGCCGCAGCCGGCGAAGACGAGGGCGAACGTCCCGATCGCCTCGGCGGCGAGCGATCTCACTCGGGCAGAAGCTCGGCGATCAACCGCTGCACGCGCGCGTCGATGTCGTCCCGGATCTTCCTCACGGACTCGAGATCCTGTCCGGCCGGATCGTCGAGCTCCCAGTCCTCGTACTTCTTCCCCGGGTAGATCGGGCACGCATCGCCGCATCCCATGGTGATGACGACGTCGGCGGCGCGGACGACCTCGTCGGTCAGGGGCTTCGGAAACTCCTGCTCCATGTCGACGCCGATCTCAGCCATCGCCTCGACGACCGCCGGATTGACGCGGTCTGCAGGATCCGAGCCCGCCGAACGCACGTGGATGCGCCCGTCTGAGCGTAGTGCGACGAGGCCCGCGGCCATCTGGCTCCGACCGGCGTTGTGCACGCAGACGAACAGCACTTCCGGCTGTGTCTTCGTGACCTGTCCTTGCGCCTGCGCGAGCGCCATGAGCCGCTCCCGCGCGAACCGGTGCACGAGCAGCGGGACGTACGTCGAGATGCGCGCGCCGCTCAGCATGTCGCTCGACTCCTCGATGTAGCGGGCGATCGTCTCCGTCGAGAAGATCCCGGCGAACTCGTCGTGCAACTCTTCGGCGGCATGCCGGATCTGGTTGCGTGTGATCGGATCGAGCGTTTCGGACACGGAAGCCCCCTTCGGCGAGATCGACGGCGGTCGATACGATCATTGCCGACGACATCGACGGCTGTCAATATGAACCGGATGAAGACGATCGCGACGCTGGCCTCGTGCCCGCCGCTCCTCGAGGGCCGGCTCGGCCACGCCGAAGCGGAGCAGCTCGCCACCGCCCTCAAGGTGCTGGCCGAGCCGGCGCGGCTCCGCCTCCTGAGCCTCATCCAGGGCCAACCGGATGGAGAAGCATGCGTCTGTCATCTCACCGAACCGCTCGGCCTGAGCCAGCCGACGGTCAGCCATCACCTCAAGGTCCTGCTCCAGGCCGGCCTCGTCGAACGAGAGCAGCGCGGCAGCTGGGCATTCTTCCGGGTTCGGCCGGAGCCGCTCGAGGCGCTTCGCAGCGCGCTCGGCTAGAACCGGCAGACGATCGCGAGGCCCTCGCCCGGCGCGCTGCGCGCGTCGACCGTGCCGCCGGCCGCGGTGACGACGTGCTTGACGATGGCGAGGCCAAGGCCTGTCCCGCGCGACGTGCGCGCCTGGTCGGCACGGTAGAAGCGCTCGAAGAGCCGGGGCAGCTCGCTCTCGCGGACGCCGATGCCGTCGTCGGCGACCGCGAGCACGCTGTGCTCTCCGTCCCGTTCGACCGAGACGCGGCACGTGCTCTCCGGCCCGGAGTAGCGGATCGAGTTCTGGACGAGGTTCTCGGCGATGACGCGGATCATCCGCGGCCGCAGCGGCAGCTCGAGCTCCGGATCGCCGGCGACGACGATCTGCACTTCGGCGTGGACCGCGCGGTCCTCGTACGCGCGCGCGACCTCCTCGACGATGGGCAGCGCCACCGTCCTCCCGAGCGACACGATCTCGCGGCCCGTCTCGAGCTCGCCGAGGAAGAGGACGTCGTCGATCAGCTCGCGCGCCTGCTGGATCTCCTGCCTAGCCTGCTCGACGAGCTCGTTCACGTCGGCGCCGGGGAGCGTCGTGCTCTCGAGGAGCGCGAGCAGCCGGGCGAGCGGCGTCCGCAGCTCGTGCGACACGGCGGCGGTGAAGCCCGCACGAAGCTCCTGGTAGGCCGACAGCTCCGGGAGCGCCGCCAGGAAGAGGACGACGGGGGGCGGGTCGACGAGAAAAGCCTCCTCGGCGACGCGCCGGCCCGGCGTCCCGTCGCCGAGGGCGGCGACCGCGCTCGGGCTGGCGGCCACGAGGCGCCGCTCGCTGTCGAGGACGACAACCGGCTCGTCGATCGCGCCGACGAGCGCCCGGACCCGCTCCAGCTCTATGTTCACCACCCCTTCACCAGTCCTTCACCCGCCATGTTCCCGTCCCATACGGGGATATCTCGATAATGACACCGATGCCCAAAGTGCTCATCGTCGAGGACGACGAGGTCATCGCCCAGGGAATGGCGCGTCACCTCGGCGCTGCCGGGTTCGACGCCGTCTGGGTCGGCAACGGCGAGCAGGGGCTCGCCCGCCTCCGCTACGAGCAGCCGGATGCGTGCGTGCTCGACCTCATGCTTCCCGGCCTCGACGGCTGGAAGCTCATCGAGACCGTCCGCGCGGAGGGGATCGCGACGCCCGTCGTCGTCGTCTCGGCGCGCGGGACGGAGCACGACCGCGTCCACGCGCTCGAGATCGGCGCCGACGACTACCTCGTGAAGCCGTTCTCCATGAAGGAGCTCGTGGCGCGCGTCCGCGCGGCCGCGCGCCGGGGGATT
>DASXLN010000044.1:0-2302 GCA_036496165.1 Gaiellaceae bacterium
ACGACCCCGATCAAGGCGCGGTGCGCGTAGACGGGCACGACCTGCGCGACGTCGAGCTTCGCTCATACCGCCGCCAGCTCGGCGTCGTGCTCCAGGACCCGTTCCTTTTCAGCGGCACGATCGCCTCGAACATCCGCTTCGCCAAGCCGGACGCCACCGACGAGGAGGTCGCGGCCGCGGCTGCCGCGGTCGGCGTCGACAAGGTGGCCGCGCGGCTCTCGGGCGGCCTCGAGCACGAGGTGCGCGAGGGCGGCGCGGGATTGTCGGCCGGCGAGCGCCAGCTGATCTCGATCGCGCGGGCGCTGCTCGCCGATCCGCGCATCCTCGTCCTCGACGAGGAGCCCGGGATCAGCGACCGCCCGGACGCGCAGGAGCTTCCGCGCATCAAGGGCGACCTCGACATCGACCACGTCGTGTTCGCCTACGGCGCCGATCCGGTGCTACACGGCGTCGACATCCACGTGCCGGCCGGCGGCTGCCTCGCGCTCGTCGGCGAGTCGGGGCACGGGAAGTCGACGCTCGCGCGGCTCGTCGGGCGCTTCTACGACCCGGACGAGGGTGCGGTGCGCGTCGACGGCGTCGACCTCCGCGACGTCGAGCTTCGGTCGTACCGCCGCCAGCTCGGCGTCGTGCTCCAGGACCCGTTCCTCTTCAGCGGCACGATCGCGTCGAACATCCGCTTCGCGAGGCCGGACGCGACGGACGAGGAGGTCGCCGACGTCGCGGGCGCGGTCGGCGTCGACCGCGTCGCGGCGCGCCTGTCCGGCGGGCTCGACCACGTCGTGCGCGAGGGCGGCTCCGGCCTCTCCGCGGGCGAGCGGCAGCTCATCTCGATCGCGCGGGCGCTGCTCGCCGATCCGCGCATCCTCATCCGCGACGAGGCGACGGCGAACATCGACCGGCCGACCGAGGTGCTGATCGAGCGTGCGCTCGACCGTCTCCTCGCCGGGCGGACGTCGATCATCATCGCGCACCGCCTCTCAACCGTCCGCCGCGCGGACGAGATCGTCGTCATCGAGCGCGGCCAGGTCGCGCAACGCGGCGCCGAGCGCGACCTGCTGGCGGAGGAGGGGCCCTTCCGCCGCCTCGCCACGGCGCTCGAGGCGGCGTGAAGGTCGCGGTCATCGCCCACTCGGGGAAGTCGCTCGGGGGCGGCCTCGACGAGCTCCGCCGCGCGCTCGCCGACGAAGGAGTCGCCGATCCGTTCTGGCGGGAGGTGCGCAAGAGCCGAAAGGCGCCTGCCGAGATCGCGAAAGCACTGAAGCGCGGCGTCGAGCTCGTCGTCGTGTGGGGCGGCGACGGGATGGTGCAGCGCTGCGTCGATGCTCTTGCCGGATGCGACGTCGCGCTCGCGATCATCCCGGCGGGCACCGCCAACCTGCTCGCGACGGATCTCGGCGTGCCGAAGTCCATCGACGCCGCTGTGAGGACCGCGCTGCACGGCGACCGGCGCCGGCTCGACCTCGGCCGCTTCCGCGGCGAGCGCTTCGCCGTCATGGCCGGCGTCGGCTTCGACGCGGCGATGATCCGGGACGCCGGCGGCGGGGTCAAGCAGCGTTTCGGCCGCGCCGCGTACATCTGGTCCGGGTCACGGCACCTCCGTGCGAAGCCGTTCCGGGCGACGATCGAAGCGAACGGAGCCCCGTGGTACAAGGGCAAGGCGACGCTCATCCTGATCGGCAACGTCGGCAGGCTGATCGGCGGAGTGCCCGTCTTCGACGGGGCGAGCCCGGACGACGGGGAGCTCGATCTCGGCGTCGTGACCGCGGACGGTGCCGTCGAGTGGGCTCGCATGCTCGCGCGCGCCGCGTTCGGCAAGGCCGCGGGCTCCCCGTTCGTTCAGACGACGAGGGCCACGACGATCAAGGTCGAGCTCAGCCGGAAGGTCCTGTACGAGCTCGACGGAGGCGATCGAAAGCGCGTGAAGTCCTTCAAGGCCGCGGTCGAGCCCGGCGCGATCGAGGTCTGCGTCCCGCGGAGCTAGCGGTCGCGCTCGAGGACGTCGAGGCAGACGTCGACGACCGTTGGATCGAACTGCGAGCCGGCGCCCTCACGGAGGCGGCGGACCGCCTCGGGATGGCTCAGCTTCCGCCGGTACGGCCGGTCGGTCGTCATCGCGTGGTACGCGTCGCAGACGAAGATGATGCGCGCCTCGAGCGGAATGTCCTCGCCCGCGAGCCCGTCGGGATAGCCGCGGCCGTCCCAGCGCTCGTGGCAGTGGCGGACGATGCCGCACACCTCCTGCAGCCGATCGATCGGCGCGATGATCTTCTCGCCGAGGACCGGGTGCATCTCGATCACG
>DASXLN010000045.1:0-2116 GCA_036496165.1 Gaiellaceae bacterium
GATGATCGGTCGGATGCGCTCGCGCTTGGGCGCGACGCGCTTCCGCGCCTCGGCGACGTAGCTACGCGGCACTGAAGGCGAGCATTGCCGACGACTCGCGCAACCCCGGCCCGGCGCAGACGAGGTCGAGCGCCGGGCAGCCCGCGCAGGCGAAGTCGCTGGGCGTCGGCCTGAACTCCCCTGCCTGGATGCGCGCGATCGCGGCCGACAGCTCCTGTTCCAGCTCCCCCACCCGGTCGCGCGTGAACGTCGTCGAGACGACGGCGTCGGGCCGCTCGAGGAAGTGGTAGACGACCTCGACCTCGTCTGCGCCTGCGCGGAAGCATGCGAGTGCGTACACGAGCCGCTGGAGCCGGTAGTCGTGCTCGACGATCTCCTCGGGCGTCGACTCGCCGATGAGGTTCGTCTTGTAGTCGAGGACGAGCGCCCGCCCGCCGGCGAGATGGAAGACGTCGAGAAAGCCGTGGACGAGCACGCCGTCATGCTCGAACATGAACCGCCGCTCCTTCATCGCCCCCGCGAGCGCGGCAACGCGGCGGGCGAGATCGGACTCGCAGTATGCAGCGACGAACCCCCTGATCCGCTCGTCCTCGATGACAGGTGCGACGGGATCCGCGAGATCGAGCTGCTCGAGCAACGCGTGCACGGCGCTCCCGACCTCGGTCGCCGACATGCCGCCGTCGCCGACGGCAACGATGGGCCGCTCCTTCATGCCGAGCGCGTAGCGGGCGTAGTACTTGTACGAGCACTGCTCGAACGTCGAGAGCGCGGTGAACGAGAGCCTGCGCACCCGGTAGAGCGGCGGCTCGGGTGGCGCCACGAGGGGCGGCAGCTCCGGCGCGGCCGCGGCGACGGCCTCCTCGAGGACGGCGAAGAGCTCGAGCTGCCCCGGCTCTGCGGCGATCTGGGGTGCCGGCGCGTCCGCCCAGTCCGCCTCGCGGTACCGGTCGACGCGGACGAGCAGCCGCGCCTCGCCGCGCACGAGCTCGACGGGCGCGTCACCGGCGGCGTCGAGCTCCGCGTCCGCCTCCAGACGCGTCAGGACCCAGCCGATCGGCGTCGTCGCGTCGGCCGCTCGCTCTCGGTCGATCGCGCCCGACACGATGAGCCGCTCGCGAGCGCGCGTCATCGCCACGTAGTAGAGGCGCAGGCGCTCGGCCGCCTCCTCATCCTGACGTGCCTGCTTGACCTGCTCGTAGTCGAACGCGCCGCGCCGCTTCGTCGTCACCGGGTCGGCGACGCGGAAGCCGAAGCGGCCGTCGGAGAGCGCGAGGATCTCCTCCGCCGACGGTGGCGCCTTGTCGCGGCCCGCGTCGGCGACGATGACGACGTCGAACTCGAGCCCTTTCGCCGCGTGGATCGTCAGCAGGCGGACGGCGTCGGCGCCCTCCTCCTCCGCCACCGCCTCGAGCTCGCGCGCGCCGAGCGCCTCCTGCTCGCTGACGAAACGGACGAAGCCCTCGACGTCGGGGCCGCGCAGCTCCTCGTACGAGCGCGCGAGCCGTGCGAGCTTGCGCATGTTCGCGTAGCGGCGTTTGCCGTCCCATTGTGCGAGCACGGCGAGGTCGTAGTCGTGCTCCGCGACGATGCGCTCGCACAGCCGCTCGAGCGACAGGCGTGACATCGCCGCCGACAGCCGGTCGAAGCGCTGCTTGAACGCGCGCATGAGCCGCTCGTCGTTCTCCGGCAGGCCCGGTGGCATCGACTTCTCGATGCCGGAGAAGAGCGGACGCTTCGAGGCCGACCGGCGCAGGAGCACGAGCGCGTCGTTCGAGACGCCGACGAACGGCGACGCGAGGACGCTGACGAGCGCGCGGTCGTCGTACCGGTTCTGCAGCAGTCGCAGGTACGCGAGCAGGTCGACGACCTGCTGCTGGCCGAAGTAGCCCTTCCCCGTCGCGCGATAGGTCGGCAGGCCCGCACGCCGGAGCTCCTGCTCGTACAGCTCCGCGTCGGTGCCGGCGGCGAAGAGGACAACGATCTCCCCCGCCGTCGCCGCGCCGGTGTCGACGAGCTCGCGCACGCGCCGCGCGATCGCGCGCGCCTCGGCGCGGCGCCAGTGCACGCCGGTCTCCTTGTACGCCGCCTTGTCGGTGACGAGGAGCTCGACCGGATG
>DASXLN010000046.1:0-10430 GCA_036496165.1 Gaiellaceae bacterium
TGCTACCGCAGCACTGAATCCGTCCACCGTCTTCGCGAGATACGCGAGCTGCGCTTGGACGTATCCGGCGTCGAGCTGGCCGGACGGCGTGGTCGACACGTATGCCGTGAGCGCATGCAGCTCGTTTCTGAGCCGGTCGAGATCGTTGCCGAGAGACGCCGCCGATGCATCCACGCCGGCGAGCGAGTGTTTCGCTGCCGCGAGTTCCGCGCGGACGGTCGCGTCGGCGCGCGCGAGCGCGTGCCGTGACGCCGTCACCTGCGCGGCATGTGTTCGCGCGGTCGCAAGCGTGGTGCGGACGGACGCGAGCTGCGTTCGCAGCCGGTGCGCAGTCGCGGTGGCGGCGACCAGCTGTGACTCAGCGGTCGTTCCCCTCTGCGCCTGGTGCTTCCACCCGATCGAGAACGCTGCGGCGCTCACCGCCGCGCCGCAGACGAAAGCGGCGGCGACGACGGCCCACATGATGCGCGGCGTGCGGCGACGCACATGCGGCGTGGCGACGCGGCGGCGCGACTCCTCGGCGAGCGGCCAGGACATCCGGTCGCCCTTCTGCGCCGGGCCGCTATTCCCTTCTGAGCGCCTCGATCGGGCTGAGGCGCAACGCCCGCCACGCCGGATAGATCGCACCGGCGATGCCGACGCCGAGCGCGAACGCGAGGCCCCAGCCGAAGACGCCGGCGGTGAACGTCGGCGAGACGAGCGTCGACAGCCCGGTCTGCGTCGTGAAGAGATTCGCGGCGAGCACGCCGAGCCCGAGCCCGAGCGCGAGCGCGACGAGTGAGATCCCGAGCGCCTCGCTGACGATGAGCGCCGCAATGCGCCGGCCCGGCCAGCCGACGGCGCGGAGGATGCCGATCTCACGGACGCGCTCGAAGACCGACATCGCCATCGTGTTCGTCACGCCGATGCCGCCGACGATGAGCGCGAGCACGGAGATGACCCAGCCGACGTCGATGATGAGCCGGGACGACGTGTCGACGTTCACCGCCTGGCCGGGCTCGACGACGGCGGTGATGCCGTATCGCTTCTCCAATCGCGTCGCGACGGCCTGCGGACGCTGGCCCGGGTTCACGACGACGCCGATGCTCGTCGCCTCGCCGGGGCGGTTCGCGAGCGCCTGAACCGTCGCGAGCGGGAGGACGATGCCCGCATCCTCGAAGCGGTCGCCGCTGTGGAAGATCCCGGTGACCGGGAACGTCCGCTTGCCGATCCGCACGGTGCTTCCGACGTGGACGCCGAAATGGTCTCCCGCGAGCGCGCCGGCGCGCGTCCCGTCGACGAGCGTGAGGCGCTTCGCGGCGAACTCGCCGGGGGCGAGGCCGATCACGAGCGAGGACGCCTCCCCGTTCACGGTCGTCACGTGCAGGAAGACGAGCGCCGTCTGCGCGACTCCGCGGTCGCGCCGGATGCGCGCCTCGAGCGACACCGGTAGGAGCGACTTCGTCGCGTCGCTGACCCCGCTCTGGAAGAGGCCGAAGTCGGCCCGCCCGATGTGGATGAGGTCGCCGGCGGTGCGTTCCGTCCCCGCCGAGATGGAGAGAAGAGCGACGATGAGGCCGACACCGAGGGCCATCCCGGCGGCGGTGAGGAACGTCCGGACGGGCCGCCGCAGCAGGTTCTTCCGGACGAGGCCGAACCAGGTCACACCGCCTATCTTCGCTACGGTGCAGGACCGATGCAGGTAGACCGCGACGCCGTCCTGAAGGCCCTCGAGCAGGTCATCGATCCCGAGCTCCAGCGGCCCGTCACCGAGCTCGACATGGTGCGCGACGTCGAGATCGCCGACGGGGTCGTCTCCCTGACGATCGTGCTCACGATCGCCGGCTGCCCGCTCCGGCAGTCGTTCGAGCAGCAGGTGGAGCAGGCGCTCTCGGACATTCCCGGCGTGCGCGGCGTCGCTCTCTCGTTCGGCGTGATGACGCCCGAGGAGCGCCAGCGGCTGACCTCGAAGCTGCGCGGTGGCGCAAGCGAGGACAAGGCGATCCGGCTCAGCCGCGATACGCGCGTCATCGCCGTCGCGAGCGGCAAGGGCGGCGTCGGCAAGTCGTCGCTGTCGGCCAATCTCGCGGTCGCGTTCTCGCAGCTCGGGCGCCGGACCGGCGTGCTCGACGCCGACATCTACGGGCACTCGATCCCGCACATCCTCGGCATCCACCAGAAGCCGGTCGCAGTCGACCAGATGATCGTGCCGCCGGTGAAGGACGGGCTCAAGCTCATGTCGATCGGCTTCTTCCTCGACGGCAACGAGCCGGTCATGTGGCGCGGGCCGATGCTCCATCGCGCGCTCGAGCAGTTCCTCACCGACGTGCACTGGGGCGAGCTCGACGTGCTCGTCGTCGACATGCCGCCCGGAACCGGCGACGTGTCGATCTCGCTCGGCCAGCTGCTTCCACGCGCGGAGGTCGTCGTCGTGACGACGCCGCAGAAGCTCGCGCAGGACGTCGCCTCGCGTGCCGCGTCGATGGCGCAGAAGACGAACATGCGGCTGCTCGGCGTCATCGAGAACATGAGCGGCGACGTGTTCGGCAGCGGCGGCGGAGAGGAGCTCGCGGCGGACCTCGGCATCCCGCTGCTCGGCACCGTTCCGCTCGACCCGACGTTGCGCGAGTACGGCGATGCCGGGGTCCCGATCGTGACCGGGGAGCCGGACGCGGAGTCGGCGCGGGCGATCCTCGCCATCGCCGACGCGATCGACGCGTCGCGTGAAGCAGGCGGGATCATCAAGTCCCTCCCGCTCGTCGGGTAGTGCCGGAGTCGCGAAACGTCGAGACGGTTCGCGAGGTGTACGACCTCGCGCGGCGGGCAAGGCATGAGGAGTTGCGGCAGCGGCTCGCGCCCGACGTGACGTGGGATCCGGCGCGCGAGGGCGCGTGGAAGCCGTGCACGAACGTCGACGAGGTGGTGAAGACCATGCTGTGGCGCGCGGGCATGAACAAGCTCAGGCCGTACGATTTCCTCGATCTCGGCGACCGCGTCGTCATGCAGCTGCGCGGCCGGGGCATCGGCCGCCTCGGCGCGAGGGGCGGGTTCTTTCCCCGCCTGTTCCAGATCATGACCGTTCGTGACGGGAGGGTCGTCAGCATCCACGACTATTCGAGCCGCGCTGACGCGTACGCCGCGGCCGGTCTGAAGCCGTAGTGGCAGCGGCCGCGTTCTTCGACCTCGACCGGACGCTCCTTCGCCGCGCGTCGGCGCTCGCCCTCGCGGGAACGTTCCGCGAACGCGGGTTGATCTCCCGTCGCCAGCTTGCGCGAGCGGCGGGCTGGCAGCTGCTCTTCGTCCTGCGCGGTGCAAGTCACGAGATGGTGCGTCGTGCAGCCGAGGACGGCCTCGTGCTGTTGCGCGGGTTCCGGCCGGATCAGATGCGCACCCTCGTCGCCGACGCGATGGAGCCGGTCTTGAAGCCGCTCGTGTACGCCGAGCCGTTGCATCTCATCGAACAGCATCGCGAGCGAGGCGACGCGGTGTACATCGTGTCCGCGACGCTGCAGGAGATCGTCGAGGGAATCGCGGACGAGCTCGGCTTCGACGGTGCGCTCGGAACGGTGTGCGAGGTTCGCGACGGCGCGTACACCGGCAAGGCGCTGCGCGCGCTGCACGCCGAGAACAAGGCGGAGTGCGTGCGCGACCTCGCCGCGTCGCACGGCTACGACCTCGCCGAATGCACGGCGTACTCGGACAGCCATACCGACGTGCCGTTCCTCGAGACCGTCGGTCACCCGGTTGCCGTCAATCCCGACCGCGAGCTGCGGCGCATCGCCACCGAGCGCGACTGGCCGGTACTCGAGTTCAGCGGCGCCGCGTACCCGCACGCGCGCCGGCGGCTGCCGCCTGCGGTGTGGGCGGTCGGTGCGCTCTTCGGTCTCGGCGTCGTCGTCGGTGGCCGGCGTGGACGCTGAGGAGGCGCTCGCGCGCCTGCGGGCGCGCGGCTTCTCCGAGGAGGATTCCGGGCGGCTTCATGCGCATTTCTCCGACGCGGAGTCGCGCGGCAAGCTCGGCCACGGCTACTCGCGGGTCGAGTGGCTGGAGACGCTCGAGGTCGATCCCTCGGCGCAGCCGGAGACGATCGAGGCGGAGGGCTCGTTCGAGCGCTGGCACGGACGCGGTGCGCTCGGCTACCTCGTCCTCGACGCGGTCGTGCGGACGCAGCTCGCCGACCCGCCGGAGCGGTCGCGGCTCGTCGTCTGCGAGCGCACGTTCCCGACGGGGATGCTGGGCCACTACGCGCGCCGGCTCGGCGAGGGCGGGCTGGTTGCCGTGCTGACCGCCACGTCGCCGCCGCGGCTCGGGCCGCCGGACGGGCCGAAGGCCGCGGGGACGAACCCGCTCGCGATCGGGATCCCGAGCTCCGACGGCGAGCCGGTCGTCGTCGACGTGTCGATGGGCGCGGTGACGTACGGCGACGTCATCGCCGGACTCGCATCCGAGGAGCAACTCGTGCCCTTCGGCGGCGAACAGTGGCACAAGGCGTTCGCGCTCGCACTCGGCTTGCAGCTGCTCGTCGACGCGCTGCACACCGAGGACGGGTACGGCGCCGTGCTGCTCGTCGCGCGGCCCGAGTCCGATCCGGTGCCCGCGCTCCGCGAGCTCGGCATTCGCCTGCCGGGCGGCTAGGCGAGCACGCGCTCGAGCGCCGCGCGGTCCGTCGGCTCGCCGTGCGCCGGCAGCACGAGCTCGATCGGGAGCTCGAGGAGCGGCTGGAGCCCTCGGACGACGTCGTCGCGCGTCACATGCGTGCGACCACCGAGCTGGATGTCGAGCCCCTCGCCGAAGTCGGAGAGTGAGTCGCCCGTGACGATCGCGTTGATCGCCGGCAGCCAGAGGACGAGATCGTTGTCCTCGCGCCCCGCGTACGCAGTGATGCCGAACGGCCATGCGCCCGGCCCGTGGAAGTCGCCTTCGCCTTCGCCGGCGCGCAGCCACGCGAGGTCATCGCTCTCCATGCCGCGCACCCGCTCGGGGTCGACGCCGAACTTCTCGACCCAGTCCTGCCACGTGTCCGCCGGCGGCGTGTGCACCGGGAGGCCCAGCTCTCGGGCCTCGCGCTCGTGGTACGGCGCGGTCAGGACGACTGCGCTCGCACGCTTCCGCAGCTCGTCGGGAACGCCGAGCGGGTCGAACAACAGGAACACGTCGCCGACCTCGATCGCGTACGACGACACGTGCTCGGGCCACCACTGTTCCTCGTCCCAGTCGGGGTGCGGCGACTGCCAGTGCCAGATGCCGGGGCGGACCTCACGCATGGACGGGGAATCTCGGGTCGTCTCTGATCGAGGCGAAGTCGTCTTCCTTCGCCGCGGCGGCCGCATAGTCCGGGCGCGCCGCAACGGCGATTTGCAGCTCCTTGAGCGCACGGTCGGCGTTTCCGGCCCGAGCCTCCACCTGCGCCAAGTGATAGCGGATCGGCGGCAGGTCGTGCTCGGCCAGCGCATCCTCGAGGATCCGCCGCGCGGTGTCCCAGTCGCCGGCGTTGCGCGCGGGGAGCGACGGGAAGATGTATTCCCAGGAGGAGATGTCGTGCACGCCCGGCAGGCCGCCAATCGCGAGGACGGTCGTTCCGGCCACCTTCGCGATCGCGTGCCTACGCTGCTTCGGGTCGTCGAGGAAGACGATCGTTCCCCACGGCGCGTCGATCTTCTCGCCGTCGACGGTGAACGTTGCATGACCGCGGATGACGACGTACGCCTCCTCGTGCGTCTGCTCCGTGTGGTCCTCGACCACCTCGTCGCCGGCCTTGCCTGCGGTGTACGCGTTGATGCCGAACGCGGTGATCCCGAGCGGCCTGCGCACCGGCTGCCACACGAGTGTCCCGAGCACGGGGAGCCCTTCGATGTCGTCGATCCGCAACGTCTTCACGGCGTCTCCTCTCGCAGTGCCGTGAGAACGACCGGGTCGATGGCGCCATTCCCCTCGACGCGCTCTTCGAGGTTGGCGACGCCGGCCCATGCGTCGAGCGAGTCGTAGCCGAGCCGCGCGAGGCGGTCGGTCACCTCGTCGGCGAGCGCGCCCTCGAGCGGAAGCCAGTCCTCCCGCGGCGTCGTGCCGAAGAGCCGGTCATGGAGGCCGTACAGGCGGCGAAGTTCCTCGATCGGCCGCTCGTGATCGTCGACGCGCAGGTCGACGAGCACGTCGGAGAGCCCTGCATAGCCGCCGTTTCGCTCGACGACCAGGAGTGCCGCCGACTGCTGGCCGCGCCGGTCGCCGCCGGCGTCCTGTGCGGCGGCGAGGCAGGCGATCAGCCGCTCCGCCAGCGGGGCGCTCGTCGCCTCGAACGTCTCCGCCAGCGCGTCGACCGTTTCCGGCCCGACGAGGATGTTCCCCTGCGCCGCGTAGCCGTCGCCGGTCCGATGGCCCGCCCAGTCGAGGCACTCCGGTCCCGTGAACGCCGCGCCGCGTCCGTGCGCGTCGACGACACCGAGCTGCCGCTCCGCGCGCCCCTCGTCGCCGGCGACGAGCCGCGCGACGACCTCTTCTGCGCTCAGCCCTTCGCGCAGCAGCGCGAGCCCGTCCGGGCCGTAGCGTGGGTTCGCGTACGCCTGCGTCGCGATCGCGCCGACCTCAGGCTCCGCCCACGAGACGACGGAGCCGACCGCGAGGAACTTCGACTGCACCGCGACACCCCACTGGTTCCGGTCGCGGGCGACGAGCGAGTACGTCACCCGTACGTGAGCTCGGTGAGATCGAGGTCGAGCAGGTCCTCGCGGTCCGCGGGGACGACGACGCACGACACCTCGGGTCGCGCGAGCGCGACCTTCACGTCGTCCGCGGACGACGCGCGCACGACGACGGGCGTGCCCTGGTCGAATGCGCGCCGCAGTTCCGCCGCGTCGATCGCGTCGACGACGAGCGCGCCCGCCGTGTCGATTTCCCCCTCGCGCGCCAGCTCCGGCACGCGCCTCCCGGTCGCGCCGAACCAGCGCTCTCTCATACCGTGATCGACTCCCCGGGCTCGATGTCCTCGACGGTGACGCCGGACGCGAGCTTCTTCAGCTCGGCGGGCGTTCCGACGAGCGGCGGGAACGTCCCGTAGTGACACGGGAGGCACCGCTTCGTGCCGAGCAGCTCGAGCGCGAGCGCCGCCTGCTTCGGACCCATCGTGTAGAAGTCGCCGATCGGCAGCACCGCGAGGTCGGGCTCGTACAGCCGGCTGATGAGCTGCATGTCGCCGAACACGTCCGTGTCACCGGCGAAGTAGACCGTCTTGCCGTCTGCCGAGGCGACGATTCCGGCGGGCTCGCCGCCGTACGTCCCGTCGGGAAGGCTGCTCGAATGGTGCGCGCCCACGAGCGTGAAGGTCACGCCCCCGGCCTCGGTGCTGCCGCCCTTGTTGCCGCACTGCAGCTTGCCCTCGTCGACGCCATGCTTGCTTGCGAGCCAGTCGCCGATCTCGATCATCGCGACGACGATCGCGTCGTGCTTCTTCTGCAGGTCGACGAGGTCCGCGACGTGGTCCATGTGCCCGTGCGTGACCGCGATCACGTCGACGCGCTCCGGCTCCTTCTCGTTGTCCGGCGTCTTCGGGTTGTGCGTCAGGAACGGGTCGACGTAGACCCGCGTCCCGTCGGCCGTGTCGAAGCGAAACGATCCGTGTCCAAGCCATGTGAGTTCCATGGCCGGAGGCTAACGGGGCAGGACCATCCGGTGCGGCGGCGAACCTTTCGAGGTGCGCCCTGCTCTCATCGCTCCCGGCATCGCGCTCTCCGCGGTGCTCGCGGACGCAGGCGGAGCGCACGGTCTCGCCCTCTGGCTCGTCCTGCTCGCCCTCCCGGCGGCGGCGGCATCGGCGTTCGTCGCAATCGGCGACGCGCTCGCCGGGGCCGGGCACCGGCTGCCGGCGGTGACGGGCTCGCTCGCTCTCGTCGTGCTCGTGCTCGGCTCGGCGGTGCGCGAAAGCGCCCCGCGCGGCGCCCACGTTCCCGCGCTCGCGATCAGCACGATCGTCATCGCGCTGATCTGTTACGCGGTGCCGGGGCTCGCCTGGCTCCTCTCGGAGCCGGTGCGTTCGCTCAGAACGGCAGCGCCACGGCCGCGTGCTTCGCGAGCGTGATCAGCGGCGACACCGCGAAGAGCGATCCCACCGAGACGACGAACGCGAGTCCGACTGCGGCGTGCAGCAGAGGCTCGCGCGGCGGTGACCCGCCGGCGATGGCGAGCTCGGCCGACGGCCGCATGTAGATCGCGCGGACGACGCCCAGGTAGTAGTAGAGGCTGACGAGCGTTGCGAGGACGCCGACGATGACGATCCACGTCCAGCCGTGCTCGTACGCGGCGGAGAGGACGTAGAACTTCCCGACGAAGCCGCCGCCGAGCGGCAGGCCGGCGAAGCCGAACATGAAGAACCACATGGCGACGCCGAGGAACGGCCGCTCCCAGCCGAAGCCGGCGAGGTTGGAGAGTGTCACCGGCACGCCGAGCTCCCGTTCGCGGGCGGCGACGATCGCGAACGACCCGAACGCCATCGCCGAGTACGGGATGAGGTAGTACATGAGCGCGCGCCCGCCGAGCGCCGACCCCGCCGAGAGGCCGATGAGGATGAAGCCCGCGTGCGAGATGGACGAGTACGCGAGCAGCCGCTTCACGTCGGTCTGCACGAGCGCCGCAAAGTTGCCGATCACGAGCGACGCGACCGCGATCCCGGCGAGCGCCCACGACCACAGATGCTCCTCCTGCGGGAACGCCGTCCGGACGAGGCGGAACGTGAGCGCGAACGCGGCCACCTTCGTCGCCGATGACATGAACGCCGTCACCGTCGTCGGCGCGCCCTGGTAGACGTCCGGCGTCCACATGTGGAACGGCGCCGCCGACGACTTGAACGCGAGACCGGCGACGATCATCGCGAGCCCGAGAACGAGCAGCAGGTCGTGCGACTGCGCCGCGGCCGCGATCTCGACGAAGCCGATGTGGTTCGTCGCGCCGTAGACGAGCGCCGAGCCGAAGAGGAGCGCGGCGGAGCCGAACGAGCCGACCACGAGGTACTTGAGCCCGGCCTCGAGCGAGCCTTCGAGCTCGTAGTCGATCGCGCAGAGGACGTACAGCGCGATCGAGAACCACTCGAGCGACAGGAAGAGCGTCATGAGATTCGCGGCGCCGACGAAGAACGCCATCCCCGCCGCCGCCGCAAGCAGCAGCGCGAAGAACTCCGACTCGTGCTCGCGGATCCGCTCGGCGCCGACGAGCACGGTCGCGAGCGTGATCGCACAGAGGATCACCTGCGAGAGTGCGGTCCAACGGTCGCGATAGAAGCTGTCGGCGATGACGCGATGGCCGCTCGCGCTGTCGACGTACAGCCAGATCGACGTCACGATCCCGCCGGTCGCGGCGATGCCTGCGATTGCGGCTGCGACTCGGCCGCGCCACGCGACGGGGCCGAGGACGGCGCTCAGCAGCGCCGCGAACGAGCCGCCGATCAGCACGAGGATCGGCGTGATCGAGAACCAGTCGACGTGCGGCGTGTGGATCATCGGAACTGGCTCACGATCGCGTTCGCAGGATCGTCGCCGGCGAACGAGTGGTGCGAGATGCCCGCCGGCCACGCGGAGAGGACGAGCAGCGCGGCGACGAGTGGGACGACGAGCGCCAGCTCGCCCGGCCGCAGGTCGAGCGCAGCGTCGTCGACGGCGGGTCCGCGCGCGTCGTGCAACACGGCGGAAATGAGCCGCAACATGTACATCGCCGCGAGCACGATCCCCGTCGCGCCGATCGCGGCCCACCACCAGGCCCGCTGGTAGGCGCCGGCGAGGATGAGGAATTCTCCTGCAAAAGCAGCAGATCCGGGGACGGCCAGCGAAATGACGCCGATCGTCATGAGCAGCGTCGCGAGCGCGGGTCTCCCCTTTGCCATCCCGCCGAGCCGGAAGAAATCGCCGGTCGTCGTCCGCCGTTCGACGGAGCCGGCGACGAGGAACAGGGAGCAGGAGATGAGGCCGTGCGCGACCATCTGCAGCACTGCGCCGTCGAAGCCGAGGTTCGTTCCGGAGAAGAGGCCGATGGTGATGAGCCCGGACTGCGCCATCGACGAGTACGCGACGACCCCTCGGAAATCGGTGGCGCGGAACGCGAGGACGGACCCGTACACGAGCGCGGCGGCGCCGAGCGCGAGGATCACCGTCCGGTAGTAGCTCGACGGATCCGGGAACTTCGTCAGGGCAATGCGCAGCATCCCGTACGTCCCCGCCTTCGCGATCACGCCCGAGAGGACTGCGGTCACTTCCGGCGGCGCCTCGCGGTACGAATCCGGCAGCCAGCCGTGGAACGGGAACAGCGGCGCCTTGATCACGAACGCGACCATGAAGCCGAGGAAGAGCCAGCGGCTCCCGCTCGCCGGGCCGTCCACGAGGTCGAACGTGCCGGCCTGCAGTCCGTAGGCGACGATCGCCGCCAGCATCAGCAGCGAGCCTGCCATCGTGTAGAGGACGAACTTGACCGTCGCC
>DASXLN010000047.1:0-5884 GCA_036496165.1 Gaiellaceae bacterium
GCCGTTCGAGCGCGGCGGCGCGGAGATCGTCGCCGACGACCTCGTCGCGCAGTTGCGCGTGCGCGGGCACGAGGCCGACCTCGTGACGGTGCCGTTCAAGTGGTATCCCGGCGAGCGCGTGCTGACGCAGGCGTTCCTCTGGCGGCTCCTCGACCTCGAGGAGGCGAACGGGCGGCCGGTCGACGCGGTGATCGCGACGAAGTTCCCGTCGTACGCGGTGCGCCATCCACGCAAGGTCGTCTGGCTGCTGCACCAGTTCCGGCAGGCGTGGGACCTCGACCGCACCGAGCTCGGCCAGTTCTCCGAGTCGGCGGAGGACCGGGCGTTGCGGCGCCAGGTGCTCGCGTTCGAAGGCGCCATGCTCGGTGAGGCGCGGAAGATCTTCGCGACGTCCCGCAACGTCGCCGCGCGGTTGCAGGCGTCGACGGGGCTCGAGGCGGAGCTGATGCCGCACCCGCCTGCGCCGCTGAAGTACCGCTGCGACCGGTACGACGACTTCATCCTCTCGGTGAACAGGCTCGATCGTGCGAAGCGCATCGACCTGCTCCTCGAGGCCGCTGCCGCGGAGCCGTCGCTGCGCGTCGTCATCGCCGGCGACGGGCCGGACCGAGAACGGCTCGAGCGGCTCGCCCACGAGCGCGGGCTCAACGGCCGCGCGGAGTTCACCGGCCGCGTCAGCGACGCGCGGCTGACGGAGCTGTACGCGAGCTGCCTCGGCGTCTACTACGCGCCGGTGGACGAGGACTTCGGGATGGTGCCGTTCGAGGCGTTCCTCTCCGAGAAGCCCGTGCTGACGACGACCGACTCCGGCGGGCCGCTCGACGTCGTGCACGATCACCGGACGGGCCTCGTCGTCGCGCCGCACGCGTCCGAGCTCGCGCGCGCGTGCGCGTGGCTCCGCGACCATCATGCCGAGGCGCGTGCGCTCGGCCGTGCCGGGCGCGAGGTCGCGAGCACGGTGACGTGGGACGCGTGCATCGACCGGCTTCTCGCCGCAGTCGCGTGAAAGTCTCCTACTTCTCACCGCTGCCGCCGTCGACGTCGGGGATCGCCGACTACTCGTCGCTGCTCCTGCCTGCGCTCGAGCAGCTCGTCGAGGTCGAGGTCGTGCGGCCCGGTCGCACGCGACCGGTCGCCGATACCGACGTCGCGCTCTACCACGTCGGCAACGATCCCGACGCGCACGGCTGGATCGTCGACGCGCTCAAGCGGCGTCCCGGCGTCGTCGTGCTGCACGACTTCGTCATCCACCATCTCGTTGCGGGCCTGACGATCGGCCGCCACGACGGGCATGCGTATCTCGCCGCGATGGAGCGCGAGGCGGGCGTTCCGGGCCGCCTGCTCGGCTACGGCGTCCTCGAAGGGCGCGTTCCTCCGCTGTGGGAGGTGCGGCCGCAGGAGTTCCCGCTTGCAGGCGAGGTGCTCGACCGCGCGACGAGCGTCATCGTCCACTCGCGCTACGTCGAGACGCTCGTGCGCGAGCACGGCTACGACGGGCCGCTGCACCGCATCCCGCATCCGGCGTGGCCGGTGCCGGACGTTGCGCCCGCGGAGGTGGAGGGCACGCCGCTCGTCGGCAGCTTCGGGCACATCAACGAGAACAAGCGCGTGCCGCAGCTGCTCACCGCGTTCGCCGGCCTGCGCAGGACGCGGCACGGTGCACGGCTGCTGCTCGTCGGCTCCGAGTCGCCCGGCTTCGATCTCGCCGGCCGGATCGAGCGCACCGGGCTCGACGCGACCGGCGTCGTTCGCGAGGGCTACGTCGAGGAGGAGCGGCTGTGGTCGTTGATGGCCGCCTGCGACGCGATCGTGCTCCTGCGGGCCCCGACAATGGGCGAGACGTCGGGCGCTGCGATCCGCGCGCTCTCGCTCGGGAAGCCGCTCGTCGTCAGCGACGTCGGCTGGTTCGCGGAGCTCCCGGACGACGTCGCGATCAAGATCCCGGTCGGCGGCGAGGACGAGGTGGCTGCGCTGACAGCGGCGCTGCGGCGGCTCGCCGATCCAGAGGCGGCACGGGCGATGGGCGATGCTGCGCGAGCGCTCGTCGAGCGCGAGCACGGCGTCGACGCGGTGGCGGAGCAGTACGTGGCGGCGCTCGAGGCCGCGGCCGGCGGCGACGTGGTCAGGGAGGCCGTCCTCCGCGAGGTTGCATCGGCTGCCGCTGAAGTCGGCCTCGCAACGGAGCCGCTCGCGCACGAGCTCGTGCAGTCCTCGTTGATCCCTCGTGACGGAGTGGCAATGGTGCCTGGCACCGGTCGTCGGCGTTTGCCGACACTGCCGGTCTGGGCATGGCTCGGCGGTCTGTACGCCGTTGCGGTCACGGTCCAGCTGGCGCTCGCGCTGCGGGTGAGCGCGCCGTGGATCATGGTCGACGAGATCGTCTACTCGGACATGGCGCGGAGCTTCGCGAAGACGGGGCACTTCCTCATCCGCGGTGTGCACGCGAACTACGGCGTCGTCTATCCGCTGCTGCTGTCGCCCGTGTACCGCGCGATCGGGCCGATGACCGACGTCCACCATTGGTCGCAGGTCGTCAACGCACTCGTCGTCTGCACCGCCGTCGTGCCAGCGTACCTGCTCGCACGCCGCGTCGTGCGGCCGGGAACGGCGCTCGTCGCCGCGGCACTCGCGGTCGCGTTGCCGTCGACTGCGTACGCCGGGACGATCATGACGGAGAACGTCTTCTACCCGGTCTTCCTCTGGCTCGCGCTCGCGCTCGTCGCCGCACTCGAGCGGCCGACGCGCACGCGCCAAGTCCTGCTCCTCGCTGCCTGCGCGCTCGCGTTCGTCACCCGCGCGCAGACGGTCGCCATCGTCGTCGCCGTCCTCACCGCGCCGCTCGTGCTCGCATGGATCGAGCGCGGCCGCCCGCAGCGCCTGAAGGCGTTCGCGCCGCTTTACGGCATCGTCGGCGCGGCGGCAGTCGCCGTCATCGCCGTGGAGGTCGCGCGTGGACGCTCGCCCGCGGCGATCCTCGGCAACTACAGCGTCACCTCGAACGGCGGCTACCGCCCCTGGCCTGCGATCGAATGGCTCGTCTTCCACCTCGCCGAGCTCGACCTCGCCGTCTTCGTGCTCCCGTTCGCCGCGCTGATCGTGCTCGTCGCGAACGCGCGGCATCTCGACCGTCGCCTGCGCGTCTACGTCGCGGCGTCGGCGGCGCTCTCCGTGTGGCTCGTGCTCGAGGTCGCGGTGTTCGCGTCGCGGTATTCGCAGCGCGTGGAGGAGCGGAATCTCTTCTACCTCATGCCGCTGCTCGTGATCGCCCTCCTCGCGTGGATCGAGCGCGGCCAGCCGCTGCCGCCGCGCGCGTCCGTCGCGGCAGCGGGCATCGCCGCCGCACTGCCGGGCGCGCTCCCGTTCGCGCACCTGCTGAACATCACCGCGCAGTCGGACACGATCGGCCTGCAGCCGTGGTGGTTCCTCGGGAACACGTGGACCGGCCGGCACGGCGTCGGTGCTGTCGCCGTTCTCCTGTCGCTCGCGCTCGGGGCGTGCTTTCTCTGGCTTCCGCGCCGGTACGCGCCCGTCCTTCCGGTCGTCGTCGCCGCAGGCTTCCTCCTCACCTGGCTGCCGCTCGAGCTCTGGACGCACAGCTTCCCGCGGCTCGCGTCGAGCGCATACGCGCAGGGCGTGGGCCTGAAGGACAAGAGCTGGATCGACTCCGCGGTCGGGCGCGACGCGCACGTCGGCGTCGTGTTCGCCGGCGGCAACGACCTCGCGGTGCTCGAGAACGAGTACTGGAACCGGAGCATCGACCGCGTCTACGGGCTCGGCGCCCGTCTGCCCGGCGACATGCCCGAGATCCAGACGAGCGTCGACCCCTCGACCGGCGACCTCCGCGGCGTCACCGAGCGCTATGTCCTCGCGCCGAGCTCCGTCCAGCTCGTCGGCACGCGGCTCGCAGCCGATCCGGCGAAGCAGCTCGTGCTCTATCGCGTCGCGCAGCCTGCTCGGATCACGACGCATTTCGTCGGCCTCTACCCGGCGAATCCGGGCCAGGAGCCGTGGTCGCGCGGGCACGTCAGCTGGATCCGCTCGCGGTGCTCGGGCGGGACGCTCGCGGTCAAGGTCTCGAGCGACGCGAACCTCTTCAAGGGCACGACGTCGACGATCGCGATTTCGGGCACGACGACGTCGCACGCGCTCTCGATCCTCCCGACGACAGTCGATCGGCCGATCACGCTGAAGCTCACGCCGGTGAACGGCGTCTGCCGCGTCGACTTTGCCGTCACGCCGACCCGCGTCCCGTCGCGGTATCTGCCCGGCAACCACGACACGCGGCCCCTCGGCCTCCACTTCACGCGGTTCAACTACACGCCGTGAGGATCGTCGTGGACGTCGCGCCGCTCTCGCATCCGCGGACCGGCGTCGGCAACTACATCCGCGGCTCGCTGCGCGGCATCGCAGAGGCAGGCGGCGCCGAGCTCGTCGCCTTCGCGCCGGCCTCCGCCTCGGGCAAGCGGCTCATCGAGAGCGCCCTCGACGGCATCGCTGCAGAGCGGCGGCTGCCGGTGATCCCCGCACCGCACACGTTGCGGACGTTGTGGTCCCGTGCAGGCCGTCCGCCGGTCGAGCGCATCGTCGGCCGGCTCGACGTCTTCCACTTCAGCGACTGGTGGTACCCGCCGCAGCGCGCCGGGATCCGTTCGACGATGATCCACGACCTCGTCCCGCTCCACTTCCCCGACTGGGTCCACGGCCGCACGCGGCGCATGCACGGCGCGAAGTACCGTCACGCTGCGCATGCCTGCGACGTCGTGATGGTCAACTCGCAGTTCACCGCGGACGACGTGGCGACGACGCTCGGGATCGACCGCAGCCGTATCCACGTCGCGTATCCGGGTGTCGGCGACGAGTTCACGCCCGACGGTCCGCGCGCGGAAGGCGACTACGTGCTCGCCGTCGGGACGCTCGAGCCGCGCAAGAACCTCGCCAACGCGATCGCCGCCGCGCAGCGGTCCGGCGTCGAGCTCCGTGTCGTCGGCCCGCGTGGCTGGGGCGGCGTGGACGCGCGCGGGGCGACGTGGATCGAGTATCCGCGCGACGAGGAGCTGCCCGCGCTCTACCGCGGCGCGACCGCGTTCGTGTACCCGTCCCGCTTCGAAGGCTTCGGCATCCCCGTCATCGAGGCGATGGCGTGCGGGACGCCGTGCGTCGTCTCGTCCCATCCCTCGCTCGACGAGTCGGCCGGTGGCGCGGCGATTCGCGTCGATCCCGACGACGTGGATGGAATCGCCGCCGGGATCGAGCGCGCACGCGCCGAGAGCGAGGACCTGGCCCGGCGCGGGCTCGAGCACGCGCGCGGCTTCACGTGGCGTGCGAACGGCCTGGCGCACCTGGAGGCGTGGCGGTGAAGGTCGCGGTCGACGTGACGCCGCTCGATCAGACGCGCGCCGGGACGGCGCGCTACCTCGAGTCGCTCCTGCCACGGATCGAGCGCGAGGTGCACGTCGAGAGGCTCCGTGGATTCGCGCGCGGCAAGGCGGGGACGCTCTGGCTCGATCTCGCGTGGTACCCGCACGTGCTGCCGCACGCCGCGAAGGACGCGGACGTCCTGCACTGCCCGACCTACCGCGGGCCGATCCGCAGCGCCGTGCCGCTCGTCGTCACCGTGCACGACCTCGCCGTCTTCCGGCGGCCGGAGGCGTTCCCGCCGTGGACGCGCACGTACAGCCGCCTCGTCGTGCCGCGCGTCGTGCGCGCGGCACGCATCGTGGCGGCCGTGTCGGAGTTCACCGCCACCGAGCTCGAGACCGTTCTGCGGGTCCCACGCGACCGTATCCGCGTCGTCCCGAACGCGGCGGGGACGGCCTTCGCGCCGGACGGTCCGCAGGCCGAGGGCGACTATGTCCTCGCCGTCGGCACGTTGGAGCCGCGGAAG
>DASXLN010000048.1:0-1600 GCA_036496165.1 Gaiellaceae bacterium
CCATCGGATCTCCGACCTTGAGCGACTCGACCTGCGGGACGAGCGCCTCGAGCAGCGCGTCGTAGATCTTCGGGCCCGCGATCACGCGCGAGCCCGCGGTGCAGTCCTGTCCGGAGTTCCAGAAGCCGCCGAGGCGGATCCCCGCTGCCACCGCCTCCGGGTCGGCGTCGTCGAAAACGACCATCGGCGCCTTGCCGCCGAGCTCGAGATGGACGCGCTTGAGCGTGTCGGCCGCGTTCTTCGCGATCAGCTTCCCGGTCGCGACGTCGCCCGTGAGGGAGACGAGACGCACGTCCGGATGCGCGACGAGGCGCTCGCCGGCGGGGACGCCGTCGCCGGTGACGACCTGGAGCACGCCGGGCGGGATCACGTCCTGCGCCAGCTGGACGAAACGGAGGAGCGAGAGCGGCGTCTGCTCGGACGGCTTGAGGATCTGGACGTTCCCGGCGGCGAGCGCCGGCCCCATCTTCCAGATCGCCATCATCAGCGGGTAGTTCCACGGGCAGATGCCGCCGACGATCCCCAGCGGCTCCCGCCGGATGATCGACGTGTAGCCGGCGATGTACTCGCCTGCTGACTTGCCCTCGAGGTTCCGCGCGGCGCCTGCGAAGAAGCGGAGGTTGTCGGTCGAGAACGGCATCTCGTCGCGCGAGGCCATCAGCGGCTTGCCCACGTTGCGCGATTCGAGCTGCGCGAGCTCCTCGGCGTGCTCCTCGAGGACGTCCGCGAGCTTGTGCAGGAGCTCCGACCGTTCCTTCGGGGTGACGTCGAGCCAGGCCGGGAGCGCCTTCTTCGCCGCCTCGACCGCGCGGTCGACGTCCTCGGCGCCGCAGCTCGGCACCTCCGCGATCGTCTCGCCGGTCGCGGGGTTGATCACTTCCATCGTCTCGCCGGAGGCGGCCTCAACCCACTCGCCTCCGATGAAGGTCTTGTATGTCTCGACGGTGACGCTCATGTGCCCTCCTATTTGGCGACCACTGCGGCCGATGCTCCTCGGCGGAGAACCCCGGTGTCGCGCATCAACCGCTGCGCGAGCAGAACGGGGAACGCCGTCAAGAGGATCATCACGAATGCGATGACGTTCACGACGGGGAGCTGCTGCCCGAGCCGGATGTAGCCCAGGATCAACAGTGGAAGCGTGTTCTGTGAGCCGGCTGTGAAGGTCGTGACGATGACCTCGTCGAACGAGAGCGCGAAGGCCAGCAGGCCGCCCGCAACGAGCGCGGTGGAGAGGACCGGCCAGACGACGAAGCGGAACGTCTGCCAGCCGTCGGCGCCGAGATCCTGCGAGGCCTCGAGGAGTGAGGGGGAGGACCGGCGCAACCGCGCGAGCACGTTGTTGTAGACGATCACGACGCAGAAGGTCGCATGGCCGACCACGATCGTCCACAGCGACAGATTGATGTGGCCGGTCACGAACGCGGAGTTGAGCGCGATGCCGGTGACGATTCCGGGGAGCGCGATCGGGAGGACGAGGAGGAACGAGATCGCCTCGCGGCCGAAGAAGCGGAAGCGCGCGACGCCGAAGGCGGCGGCCGAGCCGAGGACGAGCGCGATGGCAGTCGCGATCAGCCCCACCCGCACGGACAGCCACAGCGAG
>DASXLN010000049.1:0-5856 GCA_036496165.1 Gaiellaceae bacterium
GCGGCCGCGACCCGGTCGGAGGGCAGCCACTCGTCCCACTCCACGTTCGCGGGGAGGTCGCGCGCGAGCCGTTCGATAACCGCGCGCTCGCGACCGCGGCCGACAACGTGCAGCTGCGCATCGGGAAGCGCGGCGACGACACGCCGCCATGCGTCCGCGAGCGCGTCCACGTTCTTGTAGCGCTCCAGCACGCCGACGAACAACGCGCGCGGCCGGTCCGGCACCGGCACGGGCGGCGAGGCGGTGAACGCCGACGCGTCGTAGTACGTCGTGAAGGTTGCCGCAGGCTCGACGCCGAGGCCGAGGACGAGCGAGCTCGTGAACGGCGACACCGTCCGGACCGCGTCGGCGTTGCGCACGGCAGCGCGCGCGGCCAGCGTGCTCACCGGCTCGAGGAACCGCCGCATCGGGGACCCATACAGCGTCGTCGCGGTGCGCCAGTCGCCGTGCACCTCCAGCAGCACGCGCGCCGGGACGCGGGCGAGTGCGCGACCGACGAGGGCGGCGCCCGCCTCGTACGGGCTCTGCGCGACGATCACTGCGGGACGGAACGCACGCAGCTCGCGCGCGATGTGCAGAGGCAGCGAGAGGTAGAACGCCGGCGAGCGTGCTGGGAGAAGGTGGAAGCGGCTGTCACCGCCGTCGCCGGTCGCGAGCACGCGCAGGTCGAGCTCGGCCTCGAGCGCCTCCCATTTGCGCTCGACCTGCACATCGAGCGGCAGCCGGTAGCGCGTCCGGCTGACGAAGAGCACGCGCGGCTTCATCGGACCGCATCCCCGAGTGCCTGCTCGATGCGAGCAAAGACCGTCTCGCGGTCGTACGCGCGCACCGATTCGGCCGCGGCCGACCGAAGACGCTCACGCAACGTCTCGTCCGCGAAGTAGCGGCGAACCGCCTCGGCGAGCGCCGCGCCGCTCCCCGACGGCACGAGCAGGCCGTTCTCCCCGTCGCGCACGACCTCGGCGACGCCGCCGACGTCGGTTGCGATCACCGGCGTGCCGGCGGCGAGGGCCTCGACGATCGTGTGCGGGAAGTTCTCCCAGCTGGAGGAGAGGATGGATGCGTCCGCCGCACGGAAGAGCTCGAGGACGCGTTCCCGTGGCAGCGCACCGAGGAAGTGCACACGCGGGCCGGCGAGCGCCTCCAGGCGGGGGCGCTCGTCGCCCTCACCGGCGATCAAGAGCGAGACACCGTCCACGGCTTCGACCGCGGAGATCGCGAGCTCGAGCGACTTCTGAGCCGACAGGCGGCCGGCGAACACGAGCGTGGCGCCGTTCATGCCGAAGCTCTCCCGCAGCTCGCCGCGCGGCGCCAGGTCGGGGATGTGCGGCGCCGGATTCGCGAGCACGCTCACGCGCTCGGAGGGCACGCCCCAGCCGATCGCCAGCGTGCGCAGGTAGTCGCTCGGGCAGAAGACGTGCGCGGCTCGACGCAGCTCGACATCGCGCGCGAGCCTGAGCGCGGCGATCCGCGGACTGCGCTCGTGCTGGAACGCGTCCACGTCGCCACCGACGATGCCGCGCCGCCGGGCGCGCTCGAACGCAGGGTCGGCGGTGAGCTTCACCACGTACGGCCTCCGCGCCGCGGTCGCTCCCGCGAAGCTGCGACCGAACATCCCCGTCGTGTAGACGGCGTCCGCGTCGCGCGCGCGACGCTGCACGAGCGTGGCGCCGCGCAGGTGTCTGACACCGGGCGGAAGATCGCGCGGCACCGCGCTGACGCGATAGGCGCGCTGCTCCGGCGGCGACCACGCGGTCGTGACCACCTCGACGACGTGGCCGTGCTCGTGCAGAAAGTCGGCCACCTCCGGCGCATGGCTCGCGGGGCCGCCCACGTCCGGCGGCCAGATACCGGAGACCACCACGATCCTCACGTCGGCAGTCCCACGATCTCGGGCTCGACGGGCGCCTGCACCGGCGGCGGCGGTTCGCGGCGGATGCGCCCGTAGAGCCACGCCCAGCTGAGGGCGAACGCGACGCTCGAGACGAGGACGGCCGTGGCCGCGCCGGTCGCACCCCACCTCCACCCGAGCACGCCCGCGAGCGGAAGCAAGACCGCGGTCTCGATGCCGTGCGTCCAGATGCGCAGTGTCGGACGGCCCACCGTGACGGCGAACGACTTCGACCAGCCGACGACGAACTGGACGGCGCCGGCGGCGACGATGACGCGCGCGGCGTCGACGGCGCCGAGGTTCTTCGCCTGGAACAGGAGGCGGACGATCTGCGGCATGAACACGAGCAGCAGCGGCAGGAGCACGACTCCGCCGGTCGCGGCGAGCAGTGTGTAGCGGCGCACACCGGCGAACACCCGGTCGCTGCGCCCGTGCTCCCAGTCGCGCGTCTGGTCGGCGAGGAGCACGAGTCGGATCGGCGCGGAGACGGCGTTGAAGCCGGTCTGCGGCGCCTGCGCCACCCGGAAGTAGCCGACCTGGCTCGCAGTCGAGACCACGCCGAGCAGCATGGGCGTGAGCGTCCCGCGAAGGGAGACGATTCCGGTCGCTCCGCTCGACTGTGCCACGAAGCGGAGGATCTCGCGCGCGTCCTCGCCCAGCGGCCGGACGTCGCGGCGTGGGAAGCGGCGGAACGCGGCCGCGCCGGCGACACCGACGCACGCGCTCGCGACCACCTGCGCGAGGACGATGGCGGCGATCGTCCACGTCAGGCCGAAGTGCGTGCCGATCGCGATCGCCGTCAGCCGGAGTGCCATCGACCACGCGAGGAATCCACCGCGAATGTCGTAGCGGCCGTGCAGCATGAGCGGAACGACCGCCATCCCCTCCGGCGACTGCGCGAGAGGGAGCAGCGCGGAGATCGCCAGCGGCGCGCGCAGCTCGCTGTGATGGAAGACGGCTCCGGCCGCGAACGCGAGGCCGAGGAGCGCGCCGCCGGCCAGGGTCGCACCGAGCGCCTTGAAGACGAACGTCCGCCGGAACAGGCGGCGGAGCCGTCCCCAGTCCTCGCGCGCGATGTACCGGAAGCCGAACTTGATGAGCGCTTCCTCGATCGTCAGGTCGAGCAGCGTCTGGAAGAAGCCCGCGGAGGCGATGACGAGCGTGTAGAGCCCGAGCATCTCGGTGGAGAAGACACGCGCGGCGACGATCGTGCCGAGGAAGCCGAGAACGATCGAGGCGTACGTGCCTATCGCGGCGCCCGCGCGGCGTCGGAGGACGGAGCCGTCCATCAGGGCGCCAGTGTAGTGAGGGCCTCCGGCGGCGCCTGACTACACTCGGCCCGTGCTGGGGCTGCCGCGTGACGTCTCGCCCGGGACGCTCGTCCTCGCGGCGACGATCCCCATCGTCTTCCTCCACATCCGGTACCAGCCGTCCGTCGTCGTCGGGCCGGCGACGGTGAAGCTGTCCGACGTCGCCATCCTGCTCACGGCGCTCGCCGCGGTCGCGGCTGCCCGCGCCCACGGGCTCTCCCCCCTCCGCCCGGGGCTGCCGGTGTGGGTGACAGGGGTGCTCTTCTTCCTCTGGATCGGCGCGGCGACGCTCTATCCGCTTCTGTCGTCGGACGCGTATCCGTTCAGGACGCACGCTGTCACCGCCGGGGAGTTCGCGGAGTACGCGCTGCTCGCGCCGTCCGTCCCGCTCCTCGTCCGGCGGCGCATGGACGCGCTTCTCGTGCTGGGGACGCTCGTGGCGTGGTCCGTCGCCGCCACCGTCGTCGGCGCGCTCCAGTGGGCCGGCTGGGAGATCGCCGCCGGCTGGGGACAGGGACATCGCGAGCCCTCGTTCCTCGGCACGCAGGACTTCGCGGCGTTCTCCGGCATGGCGCTCGGACTCGGTCTCGTTGCGCTTCTCTGGGGCGTCCGCGGACGGCTGCGTACGGGAGCATGGGTGGCGCTCGTCTCGGGCGTGGTCGGCTTCGCCATCGGCGGCGCGACGTCGGGAGTCATCGGCCTCCTGCCGGCGGCCGTCATCGCGATCGCAGTGGCGAACCGCCGGGGACGCGTGCGCCGCGGTGCCTTCACGGCCGTCGTCGCGGCGACCGTGCTCGCGTCGCTCAGCGTCGTCGTCTACCGGTCGGGCGACTACGGCCACTTCTTCAGCTTCCTCGGAGTCAGGCATGCGGACGCTGCAGCGTCGAAGAACATCGAGACGTACCCGCAGCACACGCTGCTCGCGTACATCGGTCTTCGCATCTGGCTGCACCATCCGATCGTCGGCGCGGGCTTCGAGGCCTCGAACGACTACGCCACCTACGGCCGCGAGCTCCCGGCGGCGCACACGCGATTCCCCGACGTCGCGCCGCGCTCGTTCCCGAGCTCGACGCGGTCGTACGGCGTGCAGGATCTCTACGTCCAGGTGCTCGCCGACCTCGGCGTCGTCGGGCTCGTGCTCCTCGGGGCGCTCTTCGTCGCCGGCGTATGGCCTGCGTTCTCGACCGCCTTGAGCGGGCCGGATGCGGCAGCGTTCCCGGCCCTGCTCGGCGTCTTCTGGCTCGTGCTCGCGCTCGGCTTCTGGAGCGCGCAAGGCATGATCGCGGGCATCCCTCTCGACGCCTTCACGTGGCTGGGATTCGGAACGGCTGTTGCCCGTCCGTCCGGAGCGCTGGCCTGATGGCCCGCGCGCTCGTGACCGGCGGCGCCGGCTTCATCGGCTCGAACGTCGTGCGTGCGCTGCTCGAGCGCGGCGACGAGGTGCGCGTGCTCGACAACTTCTCCACCGGGAACCGGGCCAACCTCGCCGGGCTGGAGGTCGAGATCGTCGAGGGCGAGCTCCGCAGCTACGAGCGGGTCCACAACGCCGTGCGCGGCACCGAGGTCGTCTACCACCTCGGGGCGCTCGGCTCCGTCCCACGCTCGGTGCAGGACCCGCTCACGTCGAGCGCGGTCAACGTCGAGGGCACACTCAACGTCCTCCTTGCGGCCCGGGACGAAGGCGTGCGCCGCGTCGTCTACTCGTCCTCGTCGTCGGTGTACGGCGCGAAGGCGGACCTGCCCGTCGACGAGACGCTTCAGGCCGATCCGATCTCGCCGTACGGCGTGGCGAAGCTCGCCGCGGAGCGCTACTGCGTGAGCTTCAGCCGTGTGTACGAGTCGTTCGAATCGGTCGTGCTGCGCTACTTCAACGTCTTCGGCCCACGACAGAGCCCGTTCTCGCAATACGCGGCGATGGTTCCGCTCTTCATCACCGCGATCGCGGCGGGCGAGCCGGTGACGATCTTCGGCGACGGCGAGCAATCTCGTGACTTCACCTACGTCGCGAACGTCGTCGACGCGACCGTCCGCGCCGCACACGCCGACGGCGCCAGCGGGCGCATCTTCAACGTTGCGGCGGGCTCCCCGGCGAGCGTGAATGCGGTCGCGGAGACCATCGGCCGCATCGTCGGAAAGCCCGTCGAAGCGACGTTCGCGCCGCCGCGGCCCGGCGACATCCGCGACTCGTGGGCCGACGTCTCGGCTGCAAGGAACGTCCTGGGTTACGAGCCGACGGTCGACCTCGAAGCGGGGCTTCGGCTCACCATCGAACATCTCGGTGTCTGAGCGACCCGTGAAGGTGCTGCGCGTCATCGCGCGGCTCAACGTCGGCGGGCCGGCCCTGCACGTCGCCTATCTCACCGCGGGGCTCGCGGAGCGCGGCTACGAAACGACCCTCGCCGCCGGCACGCTCGGCCGCGGCGAGGAGTCGATGGCGTTCGTCGCCGACGCGAAGGGCGTCTCGATCGAGGTGATCGACGAGCTCCACCGCAACATCACCCCGTTTCGCGACATCCGCGCCGTCCTCCGGCTTGCCGACCTGATCCGGCGCGAGCGGCCCGACATTCTCCACACGCACACGGCGAAGGCAGGAGCCGTCGGCCGCGTCGCCGCGCTGCTCGCCGGCCGCGCACGCCCGCCGATCGTCGTGCACAC
>DASXLN010000050.1:0-1695 GCA_036496165.1 Gaiellaceae bacterium
ACGTGCGCGACGCGGGCGGGGAGCTGCTCGCGCTCGAGGTGCTCGAATCGAATCAGGGTGCGCGCCGGCTGTACGACCGGCTGGGCTTCCGTACGGTCGAGCGCGTGCTCGCCACTCCGGTCGAGGCGCTGCTCGGCGGTCGAGAGGACGGCCCGACGTTCGGCGTCGTGCACGTACAGACGGATGACGTCGACAAGGTGCGCCGCGACGCGGTCAAGGTGTTGCGGGTGGAGCCAGACGTGCAGCGCGGCGACGGGTGGGTCCATGTGCGCTCCGACGCGACCGACGCCGATCCGGCGCGGCTGAAGACGCTCGCGAAGGAGCTGTCGTACACGAGTGCGAGCGTCGTCATCTCCCTTGGTGTCGAACGGGGCGCGGTTGTCCGCTATAACCTCTTCGAGCGCGGCGCCGACGTCGACGAGTACCTGTCGGTGCCGGAGTTCTACGGGCCGCTTCCGCCCGGGGACGTGTACGCGCTCGGCGCGAACGCGACCGTCGTCGCGCGCCTCACCGGCGCCGACCCGCAACGCGTTCGCGCGGTCGCCCGCACGGCCGCGACGGCGGGCGAGCTGCCGCCGGCGCAGGAGCTGTACGAGCAGATCGCCGACGTGATGGGAGTGACCACCTGATGCTCACGCTCTACGACGCGCCGCGCTGCCCCTACTGCGCGCGCGTGCGCATCGTCCTCGCCGAGAAGGCCGTCGAGTTCGAGCCGATCGAGATCGATCTCGACGACCGGCCGGCGTGGATCTACGAGAAGAACCCGACGGGCCGCGTCCCCGTCGTCGAGGAGGACGGATGGACGCTGCCGGAATCGGCGGTGATCATGGAGTACCTCGAGGAGCGCCATCCCGATCCGCCGCTCCTGCCTGCCGATCCCGGCGACCGCGCGCTCGCACGGCTGCGCATCTTCCGCCACGACGCGTTCACGAAGCCGTACTACGCGCTGCGTCGCGGCGAGGCGGGCGCCGACGCGCTCTTCGCCGAGCAGCTGGAGCGGCTCGACGCCGCGCTCGAGGAGCGGCCGTGGCTGGGCGGCGCCGAGTATGGGCTGGCCGATATCGCGTACGTGCCATGGGTGCTGCGCGCCCGCGATCGCATGGGAGTCGACTTCGACCCATATCCTGGGCTGAACGAGTGGCTCGGGAGGCTGCTCGAGCGTCCCGCCGTCGCCGAGGAGGAGCATGTCATCGCACGTCTCTGAGTCCGTGGTCGAGTCGCGGTGGCTCGCCGAGCATCTCGGTGACGACGATCTCGTCGTCGGCGACGTGCGCGGACCGAACGCGCACATGCGCGGCCACATCCCCGGCTCGCGCCCGCTCGTGCTCGGCTCGCCGCCTCCGTCCGCGGACGCGGCGTCGCTGCAGGAGCTCGCACAGGAGATCGTGCTGCGGCTGCGCCGGCATGGGATCACCGGACGCGAGCGGCTGGTGCTCGTCGACCGCGGCGACGGCGTCGGCGCGATGCCGGCGGCGCAGCTCGCCGAGCTCGCGGGCCATCCGCGCGTGTCGATCCTCGTCGGCGGCATGGCTGCATGGGAAGGAGAGCTCGCGACGGGGCCGGTCGAGCTGACGCCGGTACGCGAGGCCGACCTCGAGCCGAACCTGCGGGCGCTGCCGACACGCGAGGAGCTCGCCGGACGGCTCGACGACGCGTCGCTGACGATCCTCGACGTCCGCCGTGACGACGAGTACA
>DASXLN010000051.1:0-5136 GCA_036496165.1 Gaiellaceae bacterium
GCGAGCATCGACACGGTCTTGCCGCTCCCGCTCTCGCCGGCGATGCCGAACACCTCCGACTGCTGCACCTCGTAGTCGACACCGTCGACGACCGTCACCGAGCCGCCGCTCGTCGGCAGGCGCACGCGCAGGCCTTCGACCGTGAGGATGCTCACAGTTCTTCCTCCGCGCGGCGGACCGTGCGCGGGTCGAAGACGTCCCGGAGGCTGTCGCCGAGGAAATTGAACGCGAGGACGACCGTGAAGATGGCGAAGCCGGGGAACGTCCCGATCCACCACCACTGGAAGTACTGGGTCCCTTCCGCCACCATCGATCCCCATTCGGCCTTCGGCGGCTGCGCGCCGAGGCCGAGAAACGACAGGCCGGAGAGGAGCAGGATCGCGTTCGCCAGATCGAGCGTCGCGAGGACGAACACCGGTCCGGCGACGTTCGGCAGCACGTCGCGAACGAGCGCGCGCCGGCTCGTCGCACCGAGCAAGCGTGCGGACTGCACGTATTCCGAGTCGCCGACCGAGAGCACGAGTCCCCGCACGACGCGGGCATACGACGGCCACGCGACGACGACGATCGCAAGCGCCGCGTTGACAAGGCCGCGGCCAAGCACGGCCGCGACCACCATTGCGAGGATGATCGGCGGGAACGCGAAGACGAGGTCGGTGGCACGCATGAGGACGCCGTCGACGACGCCGCGGAAGTAGCCGGCGACCGCGCCGACGATGCTGCCCGTCGTCGCCGCGAGGGCGACGAGCATGAGGGCGATCGGCAGCGAGACGCGAGAGCCGTAGATGACACGGCTGAAGACGTCACGGCCGAGCTCGTCGGTGCCGAACAGATGGTGCAGGGACGGCCCCTGCGCCGTACCGGTGACGAGGGCGAGCGGGTTGGACGGAGCGATGAGCGGGGCGAAGATCGCGATGACGATCCAGATCGCGGCGATGACGCCGCCTGCGATCGCCAAGGGCTGCCGCCAGGCGGCCGGCAGGCGCAGCCGCCTCGCCCGCTGAAGTCCGAGCGCGAGCTCGCTCATGTGATGCGGATCCTCGGATCGATGACGCCGTACAGGACGTCGACGACGAAGTTGATCGTCACGTAGACGACGGCGACGAAGATGCTCACGCCGGCGATCGCGGGCACGTCGAGGTTGACGGCAGCTTCGTATGCGTACTGGCCGATGCCGGGCCAGGAGAAGATCTTCTCCACGAGCACCGCCCCCGTGAGCACGTTCGCGAACACGAGCCCGAGCACGGTGACGACCGACGGCAGCGCGGCACGCAGGATGTAGCGGAGCACGACGACACGCTCGGGCAGCCCTTTCGCGCGCGCCGCGCGGACGTAGTCGTTCCCGATCACCTCGAGGACCGCAGACCTCGTGAAGCGCGTCAGCAGGCTGACGTTGAACGCCGCGAGCACGAGCGCCGGCAGTACGAGATGGTGCAGCGCCTGGACGAAGAGCCCGAACTTCCCGGCGATCAGTGCGTCGATCGTGTAGAGGCCCGTCACGCTCGGCGGCGCCGAGATCCCGGGATCGAGCCGTTCCGCGCCCGGGAACCAGCCGAGCTTGTAGAAGCCGACGTAGAGCGCGACGAGCGCGATCCAGAACGTCGGCATCGAGATGCCGGCGAGCGACGCGACCCGCAGCACGTGGTCGGTCGGCCGGTTGCGCCGGAGCGCTGCGATCACCCCGAACCCGATGCCGACGACCGCGGCGAAGAGCACCGAGTAGAGCGCAAGCTCCGCCGTCGCGGGGATGAAGGTGCCGAGGTCGTGCGTCACCGCGTCGTGCGTCAGCGTCGACTGGCCCAGGTCGCCGTGCACGAGGTGGTCGAGGTAGAGCGCGTACCGCGTCCAGAGCGGCCGGTCGAGGGCGTAGTGGTGCTTGAACGCGGCGACCGCTGCCGGGTCGCCGGCCGCCTGCTCGCCGAGGTTCGTCGCGACGGCGTTGCTCGGGACGAGCTGGGTGAGGACGAATGCGATCGCGGTGATCCCGAGCGACAGGAGCACGAGCGCGGCGAGCCGCCTCGCAACGAAGCGGGCGACCCCGGGCACGCGCGGCGGGCGCGGCCGCTCGACTTCGACTGCCACCGGCGCAGTCGTCATCGCAGCAGCGGCAGGACGCGGTTGCACAAGAGATCGACGCCGCCGCCGGTCGTCAGTCCTTGCGGTGTCCCGAACTCGACGCGGTGCGCGCCCGCGTCGTACAGCGCCGATGCTTGCTGCGCGACCTCTTCCGGCGTCCCGGCGAGGACGAACTTCTCGAACGGCGGCCGCTCGCCCGGCGCGAGCTCGAGCGTCGGGTCGAGGCCGCCGACGACGTCGAGATACATCTGCACCTGCTCGCGGGCGAAGTCACGTGCGCGTGCGCCGTCCTCGTCGACGACGGTGACGGCGCCGACGACGATTCGCGGACCGTCTTCCCCGAGCCACGAGCGCATCAGGCGAACCATGTCCGGGTTGGCGCAACCGCCGATCTTGACCTCGCCCGCGACCTCCGCCGCGTACGCGGCGGCTCGCGGCCGCCACGTCCCGATCATGAGCGGCACCTCGCTGCGAAGCGGCTCGTACTCCAGGCCCGCGCCGGGCTCGAGCCGGAAGCGTTCGCCCGCGAAGCCGCTGCGGTCGCCTGCCAGCAGGCGGCGGACGACTTCGGCGGCCTCCCGCATCCGCGTGAGCGGGCGGCGCTCCTCGAGGCCCAGCTGATCCAGCCACGCGCCTGCCACGAGACCGAGATACGCGCGGCCGCGCGAGGCGAGATCGAGCGCCGCGACCTGTCCGGCGATCTCGACCGGATGCAGCGTCTGCGCATTGAGGGCGGCCGGCCCCAGCCGCACTCGTTCTGTCGCGCGTGCGATGACGAGCAACGGAAAGAGCGCGGGCTGGAAGAACAGATCGTGGAAGACGGAGATGACGTCGACGCCCGCTCCTTCCGCGCGCCGCGCAATCGCGTCGTACTCGTCGATGCCCTTGTCGGACTGGAGCCCGAGACCGACCTCGCGTGTCGTCAGGTGAGGTCCTCCGTCTGCATGACCCGTTCCCCGATCCGCTCGATGCGCATGACGACGCGCTCCTCGGGGTCGGGGCAGCAGACGAGCGTGTCGCGCTCGAGCCAGTCCTCGTCTGGCAGCTTCCGCTGCTTGGCCGGAAGCATCGGGATGACCGATTGCAGCGCGTACAGGCAGAAGAACCGCCCTTCCGGGATCCGCACGCGGCTCGACTCTGTCAGCTCGAAGTAGTCGCCGACCTCGAGCCCGCACACGGAGCGCCCCTCGATCCGCTCGACGGTGACACGAAGGTCGTAGACGCGCATCTCCGTCATCAGTGCACGATCTCCGTCGCGAAGCCGACGACGATCGCGGTCGCGTCGGAGTCATTGCGCATCGTGTGCGGGTGAGACGACGGCCAGACGACGCACTGGCCCTCACGCAGCTGGTACTCGACCTCGTCGACGACGAGCAGGAGCTCGCCCTGTGCGACATATGCAACGTCGATGCCGGCGTGCGTGATCGAGTCGTCGAACCCGGAATGGGGTGAGAAGGATGCCACCAGGAGCTCGAGCTGGGACCCGGGGATGCGGAACGCCGAGAACTCGACTCCGGCCCCACGGGCGCCCCGGCGAGCGGGAGAAACGAACCGAGGCGTCGCCTGCCGGAGGGAGTAGCCGAGCAGCGAGGCGACGTCGTGGTCGAGCGCCTGCGCGACGAGCGCAAGCCGGCCGAGCGCGATGTCGGAGCGCCCTCGCTCGACCGCGCCCAGGAACGACGGAGACAGGCCGGCGGCGGTCGCGAGCGCGCGGACCGAGATGCCGCGCTGCGTGCGCAGACGCCGGATCACCGCCCCGACGTCGGGGGCGCCGGCGGGCCCGTTCGCCTCCATCGGCCGAGCATAACCCGCTCCTTGCCTTTGCGCGAAATATCGGTCAGTGTTGCAACATTCCGGCCCGCCGGGCCAACGGCGAGCCGCGCGACCAAGGAGGGATCGAGTGGTCACCTGGAGTAGGGGAAGGCAGGCAGCAGCCATTCTCGTCGCCGCAGGCCTCGCCGCCGGCGTCGCCGCGTCGGCGACGACGGCGAGCGCTGCGAAGCCGAACTGTGCATTCACGCTGCGAATCGGCGACGTCCTGCCGTTCACGGGCGGCCTCGCCGCGTATGGCGGCAACATGGACAAGGCAGTCCGCCTCGCGGTGAACCTTCAGAACACAGCGCTGAAGAAGGCCGGCCTCTCGAAGAAGATCAAGGTCGTCCTCGTTGACTCGCAGGACGGGCAGACACAGGCCGCCGCAGCCGTCGAGGCCGCGAAGAAGGAGGTCGGCGAGCACGTCAACGTGATCATCGGCGAGATGGCGTCGGGCGCCACGATCCCGATGGCGCAGTCGGTCACCATCCCCGACCACATCGTCCTCATCTCTCCGACGGCGAGCGCGCCGCAACTCGTCCAGCTCGCGGGCGGCAAGGGCTGGGTCTGGCGGGCCTACCCGTCCGACACGCTGCAGGGGAAGGTGCTCGCTCAGGCCGCACTGGACAAGTACGGCAAGGGCGCGACGATCAACGTGGGCGCGCGCAACGATGCCTTCGGCACCGCGCTCGAGCAGCTCTTCGTCGCGGAGTGGAAGGCACTCGGCGGGAAGATCGGCGCCGACATCTCCTGGAACCCCGACCAGCCGACATTCGACACCGAAGCGGGACAGCTCGTCGCGGGTAACCCTGCCGGCTGGGTGATCATCGACTTCCCGGAGACGTTCGTGAAGTTCGCGCCGTCACTCGTCCGCACGGGCAAGTGGGACGCGACGAAGACGCTCATGACCGAGGCGCTGAAGGACGGCGCCACGCTCGACGGGATCGGACAGCCGGTCCTCGGCTTGTCCGGGACCGCGGCGAGCGCCGCCGGCGGACCGGCGGGCGCCGCGTTCCACACGCTCTGGACGAAGGCCGTGAAGGGCGCGCAGCCCTACACCGGGTTCGAAGGCACCGCCTTCGATGCCGAGAACGTCGCGTTCCTCGCCGCGCTGCGGGCCTGCTCCGCATCGCCCACGAAGATCAAGAACAACCTCGTCTCGGTCTCCGGGCCGCCCGGCACGAAGGTCACGTTCCTGCAGATGGGGAAGGCGATCTCGCTACTGCTCGCGCACAAGCAGATCAATTA